>JAYSRI010000207.1:0-1694 GCA_043721175.1 Alphaproteobacteria bacterium | reverse complement strand
CACCAGGGGCTGACACGCTGTGGCGGTTACATATTGCGCGGGGTATTTTGGATGGCAAAATCCTCTATCGTGACTTCATCGAAGTCAATCCGCCGCTTTGGTTTTGGGGCGCATTGCCGGCCGCACGACTGGGTGGCTATTCGGCTTTGGTCGGCATCAATCTGGTGACGAGCTTCGTCGCCTTGGGCGTTTTTGGCGCGCTGACCTCGCAGACGCTGCCGTCGAGCAATCGAGGTACTTCAATATTGGGTTTGGCCGCCGCATTATTCTTGGTCAATGTTGCCGAGATCGGTCAGCGCGAGCAGGCGTTTTTGGTGGCTTGCGCGCTATGGAGCGCGTTGATTGCAGCGCGGATTGCAGGGCGGACTTTGCCAACGTGGCTGTGCCTGGCTGCCACGGCGATGTGCGCTTATGGCTTTGCCCTCAAGCACTACTTTGTGCTGGTACCAATTGTTTGCGAACTTTATTTGCTGATAGCACTCAAGCGTAAGTGGCGGCCTATTCGAACCGAAACTGTGATGCTTGGGGTTTTGGCAATCGCTTATGGGATCGCTGTCGTCGTGTTGACGCCGGATTTTTTAGGGCGTGTTTTAAGCCTTGTGCGGGCTTCCTATGACGGATTTGGACCGGGGCAACTGGTGAGTTCCATGCAATTGCAATCGCGCGTCATCAAGCTGACAGCATTTGTTGTCGCACCCCTGATCGCACTCGCCTTAACTGACAACAAAAGCCCTTTGCTGCGCGCATTAACGCTGTGCTGTTTGACGGCAGTTGCAATTATCGTGGTCCAAGAAAAATACTGGCGCTATCACATGATTGCGGCGAATGGCTTGGCTATCTTGGTTACATTTATGGCTTGGTACGCAGTGATGACGAGCGGCCAAGAGGGCTGGACCGCCTTGACGGGCAAGCTCATTTTGCCACTAGGACTGGCTGGCTTGCTCTGGATTGGAAGTGTTCAGCCAGTGCTTCAGAACCTGAGTACCTATGGTCAGCCTGTCGTGCCGGCTTTACAAACGCTGATCGATGCAGAGCCGCGCGCCAATCACATCGTGATATTGTCAACGGCACCCGACAACGCATTTTACCCGCTCGCGCGCGCTGGGCGACCTCATTGGACGCGCCACTTCTCGATGTGGATGATGCCAGGGCTCTACGCTGTTAACGCCGACGATATTGGTAGCGCCGACAGACTGCGGGAACGCACACGCGTCCTCAGTGAATTTACCGCCGACATCATGTGCACGCCACCAGACTTGATTGTCGGCGAAGTGGGGTTGTTGCGCGACGCCAAGCGCACACGGTTTGATGCGATGGCCTTCTTGTCTGAGGATGCTTCGTTTCGTGCTTGGGTAAGTGCAAACTACCAAGCAACACAGGGTGAAAGTCGCTATCCAATTTGGCGGTTGAAAGGCCTAAAGCCTGTACCGAGCCGTTGTGCTAGATAGCCTTCACGATCACAATCAACGACACGCCAATCGGCATAGGCCAACGGCCAACCAGCGCGCTTTCGCACGCAAATATGCGCTCCAGCACTCCATTCAACCAAGCGGCTGGCATGCCAGTATCAACCGCTTTGATACCAAGTAAATTCTTGCCCCACCGCACCCCCGCAATCAGGGGAAAGAGCAGCGTATTAAAATAGCTGATCATTTCGACTTTCAGACCCGCTGCAGCAATGGCAGCAGTTAAGC
>JAYSRI010000206.1:0-1696 GCA_043721175.1 Alphaproteobacteria bacterium | reverse complement strand
CAATACCGCCCGGCGCATAGCCTTCGTAGCGCACAGTCTTATAATCTTCGCCCCCGGCTGCGGCGGCTTGACTGATCGCCCGCTCGATCCGGTCTTTGGGCATGGAGACTGAGCGTGCATTGGTAACGGCAAGACGCAAGCGCGGATTCATGGCAGGGTCAGGCATGCCAGACTTAGCCGCCGTGGTTATCTCGCGCGCGATCTTGGTGAACGCTTTGGCACGCACGGCGTCTTGGCGACCTTTACGGTGCATGGTGTTTTTGAATTTGGAATGGCCGGCCATCGATGTGGGCTTTCGCAATTGCTGTGTTTGGACTGGATTGGTGGCCTGCTTAATCTATTGCGGGTCAAAGTGCCAACCATTACCTGCACCAATAAGGCACGGCCTATCACCCTACCGCCTCAAGTCGGGAACCTCGCGCCAAACGCCTCATTGGGCAAACGCGCATTGTTGGCGACAAAACTGATGGTGCGGTAGGTTCCACACAGTGCGAATATTTCCAATTGTTGTTCCACTGTCCAATTTTTCTGGAACACCTCCAGTGTAGCATCGTCGATCTTGGCATCGGCGTGCAATTGATTGAGTGCCGTCAAAAGGTTGGCTTCCTCCTCTGACCAAAGTGCCGTGTCGATTTGGGAATCCCGCGTCGCAGCGATTTGTGCCGGATTTAGTTTCGCTGCCGCCGCAAAAATTGCAACGTGTACGCCCCATTCATACTCGCAATTGTTACACGCTGTAATCGTTAAAATAACAATTTCGCGAATACGCAAAGGCAACGGGCTGCCTTTATCCAGCAAATTGGGAACCCCTTTTTTTAGAAAGCGCAAACTGTTCGCGAAGGTCCGAAATAGACCAAGAATATAGCCATCTTGTTGGGGATAGCCCTGTAATACCTCATCGATTTCAGGGGAAAATGGTGGCTCAAGGGGAATAAGTTGATGCGACATGATACGAGCCTTGAGCTACTGAAAATAGAGCAGTGCAGACAGAATGAGGGGGCACATTCTTGAGTGTTTTGTGTCACGCAGATGCTAGTCCATCACCATAGGAACTGCTACATAAGAAGTAGCAACATGCACTACATATTCTGTAGCGTCAACAATGAGGTTGAATATCATGACAACTGATAACGGGCGAAAAATTGTTCATACGATCGGGCCGAGACGTAAGGCGCGTGGCTCACAAAGCGGGCGCCCGATCATGGTCTTGCTTGATGTTCTAGGTCGACGTTGGACCTTGCGTATGCTGTGGGAATTGGGCGAGACGCGGGCGAATTTCCGTGCCTTGCAGTTGAAATGCGACAATGTTTCGCCGACCCTTCTCAACAACCGCTTGAAACAATTGCGGGATTTGGGACTTATTGATCACGATGACCTTGGGTACGGTCTAACGGTGCAGGGCAAACAGCTTGCTGGCCAGTTGGTCGGGCTAGACGCATGGGCGAGCAGCTGGGCAAAGGGATTGGAGCATTTGGACGTTACCGCCACAAATTCTGCGGACTCGCTCGTGTGATACAACTAATATAAACGGGCGTATAAAATGACCGACAGTCGTTTCATAGCGTGGGAACGCGACTTACCAAAGTCGCCCTATAATTGGCCGCCAATCATTTCTGACAATTGCGTCTGCTCGCACAGCGACTTTGGTAAGTCGCCAGACTGCTGACAAAGCTGTTTGCTCAAATTTTTGCTTTGG
>JAYSRI010000205.1:0-4214 GCA_043721175.1 Alphaproteobacteria bacterium | reverse complement strand
GACTTCAGCTTTGACTTCGGTGGTTTTTTTACGAGTGCCATATGCGAACCTAGATTAAGTGCACCCGTTTCAACAGGCTTTAGCGCATTTGCGCACGGGCTTGAGCAATCCATTGATCGCGGTAAATGCTGGAACCATTTTCAGGGGCGTTTTCGACAAGCCAGTATAACTCGCCCGGGTCTAAATTCACCAGATGCTCAAACCGCGTGATATTTTGTTGTGCCAGCCAGACATCAAGGCGAGGTGTTATGCCTTTGATGGCAGTCAAATCGTCGGCACCCAAACGACGTGCGGGTGATCGACCGTTACCTGCTGACAAAATTGCACGTTCCAGTTCACGGCTGGTCAGCTTACTGAGATTTGAGCCATCGTTTGGTGGGCTAGCAACAACAGTTTGCCCAACTTGATGGGATTGTCCCAATAATGCCTCGTATCTCGCCTGCGACAGGCTCAAGTCCGCGCGAACGTCATCGCAAGCGGTGTCAGCCAAACACGTGCGGAACGCATAACCAATCGCGCCACCAATGATCAAAGCCAATGCGAGGTAGACAAAACCCTGAACAATAACAAACATAAGCAACTCTCGTGCGTGACAGGTCGCACCAAAAAGGCACGCTTGGATTAGAAGGTGAAATTCAGCCGTAACAACGCAAGATTCAGGCCACAAACATCACGCAGAAATCAGGCTGCGGAAATAACAAGAACATGCGCTATCCTGACTATCTCTGCTTTTCTTGATTTCATACCAGTTATACGCAACTGATACTGCATGCAATTGTCACGCTTTGAGGCACCGAGTCGGGAAAATATAGAATGGCCAGCGAGAAAACCGATTTTATTGTGCTACATGGCAATCAGTCGAGCATCATTTTTGAATTGAACGCTACTGGCGCGCCTATTTGGCGTTATTGGGGCGTAAGGCTGCCTGACGCAACAAAGCCTCCCTGTGGCCTTGTGTCGGAGAGACCGGTGCCGACATTCTCGTTAGACACCAATGTTCCCTTCACGATTTTTCCGACCTTTGGCGCAGGCTGGTACGGCGCACCTGCATTGCTCGCTCACCGAGCCGGACGTGATTTTGCGCAGTCAATCTCAACGACAACTTGGTGCTGGCTTGGCGTCAACCAAGGTATTGAGTTTACGCTGATCGACGATATCGCCGCCATTGATGTGAGGATAACATTCGAGCTTGATCCAACCAATGATGTCCTGACATGCCAGACCAAACTGACCAACCAGGGATCAACTGATCTGGCCGTGGCTTGGCTGGCGGCAGCGTGTTTGCCTTTGCCGGCCAAGATCACCCAAGTTCAATCCTATACAGGACGGCACAATCATGAGTTTGAAATGGTCAACGACACATTATCCCGCGCCACTTGGTTACGCGAAAACCGACGCGGTTTAACATCTCATGATTGCATCCCTGCCGCGATTGCGATGGGTGCATATACGACACAGCACATTGGTCCCGCATATGGCGCGCAACTGGCTTGGTCGGGCAATCATTCTCAGCGCATTGACGCGCTTGATGACGGCGGCTTTCAGTGGCAGCTGGGAGAATGGCTGGCACCGGGCGAAATTATCCTAGTGCCCAACCAGAGCCTACAAACGCCGCAAGTTCTGGCAACATTCTCAAACACTGGCCTCAATTGTCTCAGCCAGAATTTTCACGCAAAATTACGTCAGCGCCTGACTTGGCCCGGTGGCACTATGAGACCAAGGCCTGTCCATCTGAATACGTGGGAAGGTTTATATTTTGATCTGAGCGAGGATGCACTCTTCACAATGGCCGATGAAGCTGCCGCGATTGGGGTTGAGAGGTTCATCCTTGATGACGGTTGGTTTGGATCGCGCCGCCACGATGGTGCGGGTCTTGGCGATTGGTGGGTTGATAGTGGCAATTTTCCAAACGGACTTGGACCACTGGCAAACCACGTGACGGGCTTAGGGATGGAATTTGGACTTTGGGTTGAACCAGAAATGGTGAACCCCGATAGTGAGCTTTATCGTGCGCATCCTGACTGGGCCTTGTCAATTGATGGCCGCCCCCAATTGACTGCCCGCAACCAATTGGTGCTTGATCTCGCCAATCCTGCTGTGTTTGACTATTTGCTCGCAAAAATAGGCGATTTGCTCGACGCGCTGCCGATTTCATATCTCAAGTGGGACCATAACCGTGACCTGACATTGGCGGCTCACGACGGTCGCCCTGCCTATCGCGACCAAGTGTTAGCGAGCTACCGCTTATTGAGTGAGATACGTGATCGTTGGCCCAACGTTGAAATTGAGGCGTGCGCCGGTGGTGGCGGGCGGATTGATGCAGGCATTTCAAGGTTCACCCATCGCTTCTGGACCAGCGATTGTATCGACGCCGTGTCTCGTGTCGCTATTCAACGCGGGTTTCTGAAGTTTTTCCCACCCGAACTAATGGGCAGCCATATTGGTACCTCGCCCGCTCATTCAACCGGGCGTCGCCAAGCCATGAATTTTCGGGCCAGCGTCGCCTTCTCTGGTCATTTGGGCATTGAACTTGACCCACGCCACCTTGGTGAAGCTCATCGCAACAAATTAGCGTTTTGGGTGCAGGCCTATAAAGATCATCGCCATATCTTGCACAATGGGCGGCTTTGGAGCGGTCAATGCGACGGTGCCACCAGTTGGCAAGCCCAAGGAAATATTGAGGATTTCATACTTTCAATCTTCAAAACTGCCCCAACTAACAGCCGCTTTGAGCCTAAAATTGAGCTGCCCTTTGTCAATTTTTACATGACATATTGTGTCAGTCTGATTGGCCCTCAATCAACCTCCAGCGCCAAGAACTCGGCCGCATTTGATGAAATCACAGCGGGCACATTTCAAATTTCTGGCGCTTGGCTGGCTCATAACGGTTTCCAGCTTCCACCACTTAAAGGCGAAGATGGATTGGTGTTACGATTTACCGCACAATCGCCGGCTATTTAGCCATGCGTCATAGCGTGAGTGCCGTCTGGATTTGAGAACGGGATAAATTGCGCTTGTTCGCGCGTCTTGGCCCAATCTTTCAATGCCCAAACACCCGTAGGAAAGGCGATTTGATCCCATGGAATATCGTCATAGGTAAATAGCGCAACTTCAAGACTTTCCGGGCCAGCACTAAAGTCCGAGGCCAATTTGCCGCGATACATAAAATGCACCTGACTGATGCGCGGCACCTCGTAAATCCCCAACAGCGCGTCAATCTCAACGCGTGCGCAGGCCTCTTCAAAAACTTCTCGCGCAGCACCTTGGCTGGTGCTTTCCTTCTCTTCCATAAAACCAGCGGGGACGGTCCAAAATCCCTTGCGTGGCTCAATCGCGCGGCGGCACAACAGGATCCGGCCTTGCTCGTCACTCACAACCACACCGGCAACGATCTTTGGATTGACATAATTGATGAAGCCACACGTGTCACAGGTCTGGCGCGGCCGATCTTCGCCTATGGGGGTTTGAACCGAAAAATTTGGTGGCAAAATTTGGGTCATGAAACCTCGCGTTGATGATAACGATTAAGTGTCGCGATCCCGTCAAGAATCAATGCTAGTTGTGGTAAACAACAAGCAAGCCGATCACAAGCGTTCTGGGGGCGCGACTAAAAATGAGTAAAGCTGAGACAAAAGCGTCCGCTCCAAGGAGTGACAAAGCGGTCGCTCCATCCCCTGATGCGCCTGATTTAGTATCCACAGCAGTGCCTGCATTGTTCGATCCCAATACATCGCCGAGCCATTTGCTTCACCGTGCACAACAAGTTGCCGCCGACTTACACGTCGATTCGTTTGGTGCGTCGGGCCTGACCCAGCGCCAAGTGGCCGTTCTCGCCGTTCTCAGCGCCAAGGGTGGGGTCAGCCAATCCGACCTTGTAACAAAGACAGGCATTGACCGCTCAACACTGGCCGAAATGGTCGCGCGGATGGAGGCCAAGGGTCTCATGATGCGCGAAAAATCGCCGACAGATAGCCGTGCAAAGTCAGTTTCACTGACAGTGGCAGGCCAGGACGCCATTAGTGACGCAATCCCAAAACTGATCGCCATTGACGCTGCCGTGCTGTCTTTGCTGTCTGCGGGGCGACGCCAGACTTTGGTTGAACTTCTAACAGCGATCAGCCTGCCAAAAGGCGCCAAGAAAGTGAAGAAAGCGGGCAAAGAAACTCTCAAATCTTCAAAAAAGATCAAGAAAAATAAAGATCGTAAGAAAAAGA
>JAYSRI010000204.1:0-1703 GCA_043721175.1 Alphaproteobacteria bacterium | reverse complement strand
ATTTCTACGACGGTCTGGCAACTATAGTTGCCGCCAACGATCCACCAGCCAATGACCATGACGAGATTGGGCCAGAAGTTCTGCGTCAAAAGGAAACTTTGGAACTTATCCGGGCTTACTATCGCCTTGGCGAGCGCCCGCGCCGTCGTTTGCTCGATTTGGCAAAAGCACTCAAAGATGATGCGTCCGACGCGGCTTAGGTGACACTATCAGCGCCGCGTCTCGATCCAAATGATGCGGCGTTTGAGTTCCTCCAAGCGACAGGCACGCAAGTCAACACTGTAGATCGTGCCACCAGCCTCACGCTCATATTTGAGTTGTTCGAGGCACGCTTCGTCACGCGTCGCGACCCACAATCGCTCACTGGAGCGCAATGTCATTGATTTGGTTTGGGAAAGCCGACGCAAACTAACGCGGTAAGAAGCGTTCAATCGGAGATCTAGCCGTCCATATTCGATATCAATACAATTCAAAATGGCTCCTGTATTGCCGCCCGATTGTTCGAGGCAACGGTTATATGCCCCCCCGCCAAGGCCTGCAATTTGTGTAGAGGTCGCCACAAATCCCTGATATGCGTCGGCAGCATTGACCGCTTTTGACTGAAGTGCGCCGAGCCCGACCACGACAACAAACACAAGAAGATGTCGTATCACGCGCATGTCTTTTCCTCCACTACCCTTAAAACATATGTGCGTGCCGTATTATGGTCAACGCCCCCCTATTTTGGGGTGTGCATGCATCAAAAACGACTCTAATCTCTAATCAGCTTAGTCAAGAAGGTCGGAGGTTAAAATGAGAACCAAGGAATTGACCTTAGCCACCGTTGCCAGCTTGACTTGTTGTGCAAGCACTACCTTCGCGCAAGTCTCATCACCTTTGCGTGCCTGCCAGTCAGTTCA
The DNA here is from genome assembly GCA_043721175.1 of Alphaproteobacteria bacterium. GTDB lineage: Bacteria > Pseudomonadota > Alphaproteobacteria > Caulobacterales > Aquidulcibacteraceae > Aquidulcibacter. The sequence continues at coordinate 804 of JAYSRI010000204.1, read as the reverse complement.
AGTGACAGCAGCGGTAACGAGCGAGACAAACCCAATTCCCTCAAATTCGCTTGGCTGTCGCTCGGGCGGAAGAATCAATGCTCGAAGCGGCCAAGTTTTCAATTGTCGTGGCAATGAAAATGCGAATGGCGATATTTTGGCCAACAAAATTCTGATCCAGCCAAGAGGTGGCCCGTTACACCGCGTTTCAATTGACGATTTCTCCCCAAGTTTGTCTCAGATGAAGCTGTATGACGTCAATTTAGGGGGAGATGCGCAGCGTGAGCATGTGTTGGCGCTGTGGCAGGCCCAACAAAACGGATTTGGGACAAATATTTGGATCATTTCCGTTTTTGATGCATCCTGGCGTCACTTAGAAACCTACACTGACGTCGAGGACTTTGGACCTAACAACATTGTTGAAGGTACCGGTTCGTGTGCTTTAGCACTGACAAAATTCGAACGCAGAGCCACGGCCGGGCAAAACGCGCCACTTTTTTATGAGGCGCGGTTTGTTGGCATTGTGGGTGAAAGGCTGATTGCCTTGCCGCGCACCCAATCACGTCAGCGCCGCTATACAAACCAATTTGAACGTCAGCGCTTGGCCACGTTTGATCGACAAACTGGCCTAGCCAAGGAAGGCGATCTGGTGGGCTGGATGAATGCCAGCAGATAACCAGCACCACAATACCAGAAGCCCGATGATGCGGCATGCTGCCATTCGCCTGAACACGATGGATCGCGACTTACCAAAGTCGCCAGAGCGCTGACAAACCTATCTGCTCAAATTTGGGCGATGGGAGCGCGGCATACCAATGCCGCTTT
>JAYSRI010000203.1:0-11498 GCA_043721175.1 Alphaproteobacteria bacterium | reverse complement strand
AAGCCCAAGCGCTGCTGGCCGCTCGTGTCGCCCAAACAGTGTCCGCACTAGACCGTGGCCCCGATGCTCGCAACGGCCCCATTGGTGGCTCCTCTGATCGAAGCGCGGCCGGACCGATGGCGACAAAAAGCAATGCTGACCAAGCAGCCTTCATAAAAACAATGATCGCTGCACGCCAAGCCCGTTTGGCCGCAAACCCGAGTGACATTGCGTTAAGGCTGTCAGTTGTGCGGGTTTTGGTGATGAGCGACCAATCCGAAACCGCTCGGGCAGTTTTACTGGAAGGCTTGGAGCGCGCCAATGATCAGCCCTTCACAACGGCTTTGTACGAAGTTGCCGCGCGTTCTTTGGTAATGCCTGTGGGTCCGTCACCCCAAGCCCCCAACAGCGTCACAAAAAGGTGAGTAGAATTGACGAAAACTTGCCTTTTCTTTTCCAAAATTTGGGCGTAGCTGGCAGCGTCAAAAGGATTTACTATGCGTCGTCGTGACCGCCGTCTCTTGCTAATCGGATCTGCTGGTGCATTGCTCCTCGGAGCGACAGTGGTTGCCAGCCTCGCTCTCAAAGATACCGCTTCGTTTTTTTATGCGCCTGCCGATGTCGTTGCTAAAAAGCCGGAACAGGGCACACACGCGCGCGTTGGTGGTCTGGTTGCAAGGGGAACGGTCGTGCGCGGCGAGAATGGCATGGTCAATTTCGTTGTCACTGATGGTGCGGCGAATTTGCGTGTCAGTTATCGCGGCGTCTTGCCAGACTTGTTCCGCGAAGGACAAGGCGTGATTGCCGAGGGAAAATTCGCAGCCAACCAACAATTTGAAGCACGCACCATCTTGGCAAAGCATGACGAAAACTACATGCCAAAAGAAGTTGCCGATGCGCTCAAGGCATCGGGTCAGTGGCGCGAGGCGCCAAGTCCTGCGAAAATGGGTGGGGGCGCACAACCTGCTGCGAGCGACAGTAAGTTAGTGGGGGCCAGCTACCCCTAGAAAGTTGCTGTTGTGGGTTTTTGCTTGTGGTTGAACTAAAGCAGCTATCGCTAGTTGAACGCGCCTGTGTTCGGGGTACATAAGCAGTCATGATCGCAGAACTTGGACGCTTTTTTATTTTACTGGCGTTCGCCGCCAGTCTCGCTCAAGCTGGAGCTGGCTTGTGGGGCGGGCATGCACGCGATGGCCGCTTCGCCGGAGCAGCTCGCGCCAGTGCGGATATCAATGCACTTGCTTGCTTGCTGGCCTTTGCAGCTTTGATGAGCGCGTTCATCAGGTCTGACTTTTCAGTCGAAAATGTCGCTAACAACAGCCACACTCTTAAGCCACTGCTATACAAAATTGCAGGCACGTGGGGAAACCATGAAGGCTCCATGGTGTTGTGGTGCCTGATTTCGGCAGGCTTTGGCGTTGCTTTGGCGCGTCGTTCCAAGGGCTTGCGCTGGGACTTGAGATCCCGCGCTGTTGGCGTTCAAGGCATGGTAACAGCCGCGACACTGGCGTATCTGGCATTTGCATCAAACCCGTTTGTGCGTCTTGATCCTGTTCCGCTGCAAGGGGCGGGGCTTAATCCTTTGTTACAAGACCCCGCACTCGCCTTCCATCCGCCGTTCCTGTATCTGGGCTACGTTGGATCGTCGGTCGTATTTTCGCTGGCCGTAGCTGCTCTGCTAGAGGGTCGCGTTGATGCAGCATGGGCGCGTTGGGTGCGGCCTTGGGCTTTGGCCTCTTGGGTGTTTTTGACCATTGGTATCACGCTTGGTTCCTATTGGGCCTATTACGAGCTAGGCTGGGGTGGCTGGTGGTTCTGGGACCCCGTTGAGAACGCCAGTTTTATGCCTTGGTTGTTAGGCGCAGCCTTATTGCATTCAGCCATCGTGACGGAAAAACGCGGAGCATTGGCGAGTTGGACGGTTTTGCTAGCCATTTTAACATTCTCGCTGTCGCTTTTGGGGACTTTTCTTGTTCGTTCCGGCGTTTTGACCTCGGTCCACGCATTCGCCCTAGACCCTGCACGCGGGTTTTTGATTTTGCTGATCCTATTATTTTTTACGGGTGGGGCCTTGGCGCTCTATGCGTGGCGTGGGCCTTCGATTGCTTCAGATCGCGGTTTGTTCGCGCCCGTCAGTCGGGAAGGCGCGTTGGTTTTGAACAACCTCTTTTTGACGGTCGCAACGGCAACAGTGCTCGTTGGCACTTTGTATCCTTTGTTGGGCGAAGCGGTCTTTAAGCGTGCACTGTCAGTCGGCCCGCCATACTTCAATTTGACGTTCACGCCATTGATGGGGCTGGTGTTAGTGGCTTTGCCGCTCGCGCCGCTGATGTCGTGGAAGCGGGCAGATGTTTTGGGCGCATTGCAGCGCCTTTGGATGGCCGGAGCAATCGCGGCACTGGCAGGTACCTTGACGTTAGCATTTATGGGCGGGAAAGCCTTGGCGTCATTGGGTGTGGCGCTTGGCACGTGGTTGATCTGTGGGGCAGGGGCTGAGTTTCTTGATCGGATCAAACTGGGCAAAGTTCCACTGGCACAAACGATCAGCCGCTTGAAAGGCCTTCAACGCTCAGCGATTGGTATGACGTTAGCCCACCTTGGCATGGGCGTGTTCGTGATTGGAGCTGTGTCTGAGGTGGCTTTCCGTGTCGAGCATACGGCGACAATGGGCCTTGGCGAGACCACGCAGTTTGCCGGTAAGACCGTGACGTTAAGCGCTGTCAATGCACAAGAAGGGCCGAACTATTATTCAGACCGCGCCGTATTGGTGGTCAGGGATGGAACACACACGCTGAATTTGGAACCTGAGCGACGATTTTATCCCGCTTCGCGGATGCCAACCACAGAAGTGGATATTAACTCTTCGGTGGGCGGTGATCTTTACGCCGCACTCGGCGATCCGTCTGAAGTCAATGGTCGGATGGCGTGGACAGTGCGCTTATACTGGAACCCGATGATCAGCTTTATTTTTGGCGGCACATTCTTGATGGCTTTAGGCGGCATGTTCAGTTTGTCAGACCGTCGGTTGCGTGTTGGGGCACCCCAGCCGGCACGCAAAAAAGCCGTCGTTCCCGTCGTTCCCGTCGATGCCAGCGCAGTACCAGCCGAATGAAACGCTTTGGACACCTTTTCCTCAGCTTAGCAACATTAGGCGGTAGCGCACTGGCTGCGGCACCAGAAATTCCCTTGACTGATCCGGCCTTGGAAGCGCGTGCACAGGGATTAGCTCAGGAAATTCGTTGCGTGGTTTGCGAAAATGAGCCTGTTGCTTTGTCCTCGGCGGATATTGCCGTGGACATGCGCGCCGCAATTCGCGAGCGCGTCAAAGCTGGCGATAGTGATGCGCAGGTCCGCCGCTACTTTGCTGATCGTTATGGCGAGTTTGTGTTGCTGCGCCCACGCGTTGGCTTCGACACTTTAGCACTTTGGGGAACCCCACTTTTGTTGTTGCTTTTGGGCGGCGGCAGCCTGCTACTGATGGCTCGAAAATCGGGTGGCGGACCTCCTGTCATACCTTCGGTTGACGATGAAGCGGCGCGAGCAGCACTGGCCGAGTTGGATGCAAAGCGTCAAAGCTGAGCTCATTGACACATGCTGTGAGTTATTTCCAGAACATGACTACTTTGTAATGTTTTAGCCATGGTCTGGCCATGTTCGAGATGCCATATTGATTTCAACGCGTCGCCCGATCCTGGGAGAATACGCATTGCAGGAACACAGCTCCATGTCTTTGGAAAGCCAAGCGCCCGACAACACGTCAACGCCAGCTACACTCACACTAGCGACGCCAAAACCAAAGTCCTTTCTTAAAAGTAGAGTCATGACGGGGGCCGCTGCCATTGCTCTGGCGGTTAGTGCATTTGGAATTGGTACAATTATGTCGCCGTCAACCTCCACCGCGCAGGCCATTCGTGCCGAGGCACCGCGTGCTGCGGCGATGCTCCCCAGTTTTGCTGATTTGGTAGAGCGTGTTTCCCCAGCAGTTGTGTCGCTAGAAGTTGTGGCGGTTGCCGATCCGGCAGAAGCCATGCCAGACCTTGATGCTTTGCCACCCCAGTGGCGTCGCTTTTTTGAACAACAACCTGGTGCCAGAGGCGGCGCACCACGCCAGCCTCGTGAGCAACGCGGCGGCGGCTCAGGATTTTTTATTAACGCAACTGGCTACATTGTAACGAATAACCATGTCGTTGAAAAAGCACGTGAAATTACGGCAACTTTGAAGGATGGTCGTGAACTAAAAGCAACAGTCGTAGGGCGCGATGAACGCACGGATTTGGCTGTTTTGAAAGTTGAAGGTTCAGGTTTCCCGTATGTAGAATTTGCTCCGGATGCGCGCGTGCGAGTTGGCGATTGGGTTGTCGCGATTGGCAACCCGTTTGGTCTTGGCGGCACGGCGACTGCGGGCATCGTGTCGGCACTGGGTCGTGACATTCGTGGCGACAGCAGCAACATCGCTGACTTTATGCAAATCGATGCACCCATTAATCCGGGCAATTCGGGTGGGCCAACGTTTGATATGAATGGCCGCGTGATCGGAATTAACACAGCGATCTTCTCGCGTTCGGGTGGCAATGTCGGCATTGGCTTTGCTGTTCCCGCGTCGCTGGCAGATCGAACAACCAAGCAGTTAATTGCCAGCGGTCGGGTCACTTATGGCTGGCTGGGCGTCGGGATCCAAGACGTTAGCCGCGAAGCTGCCGAGAGCTTCGGTCTCGACGTCAGTACCAAAGGCGCACTGATCGGCAATGTAACATCGGGTGCGCCCGCTGCACGTGCTGGACTTAAGCGTGGCGATATTGTGTTGCAATTCAACGGTGAAAAGGTTGAAGGATCAAGCGATTTGACCCGTCGGGTCGGCCAAACTCGGGTTGGCGACGTGGTGCGTCTGGAGATCATTGCCGCCGATGGTCGGCGCCGCACGGTCCCCGTCACCATTTCTGCTCGTCCAAGCGAGCAGCAATTGGCCCAAAGTGATGGAGCGGCCAGTGGTGATAGCACTACACCTGCCGCGCCAGTACAGATTGAAAATGTACTTGGCATAACAGTGGGTCCATTGTCGTCAACTGCCAAGTCGCGCTTGCGTATGACACCCGCCGATAAGGGCGTGTTGATTTTAGGGGTCGACGAGGATTCAAAGGCCGCTGAGCGCGGCATCCGACCTGGAGACGCGATCCTGACTGCTAACGGAGCCGAGATCAATTCCTCCGAAGACCTTGATGCCGCCATCGCAAGCGCCAAAAGAGCTGGTCGTCCCTCAATTGGCTTGTTCATTCAAGCCCAAGCGGGTGGCGGTGGTTTCGTACCCTTGCCGATTACTGCTCCGGCATCGGCGGCATCACCTGCACCCGCTGCCAAGAAGTAAATTTGAACACCGTTTGGAGGGCTGGGCCATGCGCGTGCTCATAGTGGAAGATGCAGGGGAAACCGCACTATACATGCGGCGTGCCTTGGAAGAAGCGGGCCATGTGGTTGATCTTGCTGCTGATGGTTTGACAGGGGAAATGATGGCTAGAGGCGGGGCATTTGATGTTCTCGTTTTTGACCGGATGTTGCCGGGAAAGAACGGACTGAGTGTCGTCTCGGATTTGCGCGGGGCGGGCATTGCCACCCCCGTGCTGTTCTTATCGGCGCTGAGCGATGTTGAGCACCGCGTCGAAGGCCTCAAAGCGGGTGGCGACGATTATCTAGCGAAGCCGTATGCGGCCAGTGAACTCGTTGCGCGTGTTGAGGCACTTGGCCGTCGTTATGATGGCTCGGCACCGTCCACTCACCTCAAAGTGGGTGAACTTGAAATGGACCTACTAGCACGTGTTGTGCGCCGTGAGGGCAAGAAAATCGATGTCCAGCCGCGTGAGTTTCGCTTGCTGGAATATCTGATGCGCAATGCCAATCAAGTTGTTACCCGCACGATGCTGCTGGAAAAAGTATGGGACTATCATTTTGATCCCCAAACAAACGTGATTGACGTGCACGTGTCGCGGTTGCGCTCAAAAATCGACCGCGATTTTGCCCAACCTATGCTCCATACTGTGCGCGGTGCCGGATATCGGCTTGAGGCCTGAAGGCCACATGCTGACACGCTTACTAGCTCCAATAAGGTCATCGGCGCGGACGACAACGTTTCGTGTAGCGATGGCCTTTGCGGGTTTGTTCGCGGGCTTTGCCATTTTGTTATTAGGTATTTTGTACGTGACCACTGTTGGACGCCTGGGCATCGAAGCCGACCAAGGGGCGAGGCGCGAACTTTCTGACTTAAGCGTCGTTTGGTCCACGGGCGGCGTTGAAAGCCTCAATATGGAGGTCATTCAGCGCGCCGCACGATCCAACGATACGTTGTATGTTCTGGTGCGGCCAAATGGCGACGTGCTTTCTGGCAACATTGATGGTGTTCCTCTCGATTTATCGCAAATCAAACGACCGCCCGCCAATAGTGCTTTGGATCCACAAAGTGCGATCTCAAACGCATTTAGTTATGAACGCCCAAGTCCCGCTGACGGGCGGATCGAAAAGCGTCGAGCACGCGGGCTGTTCTTGGCTGGACCCGATGGTTTTGGGCTTTATGTTGCCCGCGATTTGGGTCCCGGTGTCGAAGCGGCGGATCAAGTTGCGCGCGTTATTTGGACTGGAGGTGCCGGCGTCCTTGCATTGGCGCTGGTGGGCGGATTTCTCGCAGCACGCCAAGCAGCTGGGCGGGTGGATGAATTGTCGCGCACCACGCGCGCCGTGATGGCAGGCGACCTTGGCCGCCGAGCCGCGGTGCGTGCTTTGCGGCCTGGCGAGGGCGACGAGTTTGACGATCTGACCGAGGACCTTAACGCCATGTTGGAGCGGATCGACCGCCTCGTGGTAGCGGCCCGCACAACTGGGGATTCGATCGCGCACGATCTTCGTTCCCCGCTCACACGGATGCGCGCACGACTGGAAAATGCAGCAACCAGCGCCGCAACTGAACAAGCGCTGCGCGATGTGATTGATGACACCTTGGCCCAATTGGACAGCGTGGTCGCTACTTTCAATGCTGTGTTGCGGTTGTCGAGGCTGGAAGCAGGCGAGGGTGGGCAATTGATACCGATGGACGCAAGCCTATTAATTGTGCAACTTGCCGATATGTTTGAAGCCGTCGTGGAGGATCAAGGTCTCAAGTTTATGGCGACCATCGAACCTGATCTAAACGTCTATGCTGACAAGTCACTGCTCGCACAGGCCATTTCCAACTTGTTGGACAATGCCGTGAAATATACGCAAACTGGAGAGGTGATTTTGGCAGCCAAGCGCATCAATCCGCACGAAATTGAGCTGTCCGTGAGCGATAGCGGCATGGGCATACCCGAGGCCTCACGCGACTATGCGACCCAGCGTTTTTCAAGGCTGGATACAGCGCGATCATTGCCCGGAACCGGTATCGGTCTGTCCCTGGCTCTTGCCATCGCACAGTTGCACAAGGGCCGTTTTGAATTGAGCGACGGCATCTCGCGCAATGATGGTGTAGGATTAAAAGCAGCGATTATCCTTCCGGCGGCTCGCTAAATGTTTGAAATTAAACCCCTTGGTGATCTTGATACGACACTGAAATTGGCACGAGAAGTTGCGCCTTATTTGGATCGTTTGTTTGTGCGCAACCCATCGACGTGCGATGCAATCATGGAGCAAGGGGCTGCCAGCGTGATTTCACACGCGGTCGCGCGCGCTCAAGAAGTTAGTTTGAGTGATGAAGAGCAAGCCATGGCGGTGTTGCGTCAAGTTAAATCTGACGTACATCTCGCCTGCGCATTAGGCGATTTAACGGCGACTTTGACATTGCATCAAGTAACTCAAGCGCTGTCGGACTTAGCCGATGTCAGCACCCAAGTTGCTTTGAAACTGGCTGTACGGGGCGCCTCCCAGCGTGATCGACACGCTTTTTCAAACGAGGATCAAGCTCCGGGCTTGTTCATCATCGCGATGGGCAAACATGGGGCGGGTGAACTGAATTACTCCAGCGATATCGACCTAGCCGCTTTTTATGATCGCGATGCGTTTCATGAGGATTATCGAGATAGTGCAGGGGGCATTTGTGTACGTCTGGTGCAGGCAACGTCGCGCATTCTGGAAGAAATCACGTCAGATGGCTACGTGTTTCGGGTGGATTGGCGATTGCGGCCTGATCCAGCATCGACGCCAGTGGCCGTCTCGTTGCGGGCCGCAGAGGCTTATTATGAAAGTGTTGGTCAAAATTGGGAGCGGGCAGCTTTTATCAAAGCGCGCGCGATTGCGGGTGATTTTGGTGCAGCAGAATCGCTTTTGTTGCACCTGCGGCCTTTTATTTGGCGCAAAAACCTGGACTTTGCCGCGATAGATGATGTGCAATCGATCCTGCGACAGATTCACGCTGTGCGCCGGTCGACAGACTTGGATGACCCGGCGTTTGACGTTAAGCTTGGCCGGGGCGGAATCCGTGAGATTGAGTTTTTTGTTCAAACTCAGCAATTGATTTTGGGTGGACGTGATACCTCTCTGCGCGGTAGGCGCACCCTCGACAGCCTTGACGCGCTGGTGCAGGCGGGCCGGATCACAGCCGCCGTTCGCGACGATCTTGAGCGCGGCTATGTATTTTTGCGCAGCGTTGAGCACCGCATTCAAATGCTGGACGACGAGCAAACCCACAAGTTATCGTCCGACCCAAACAAGCGAAAACGTGTCGCTGTCTTGTGTGGCTACATTGATGAAACCGAGTTAGACAAAGCCATTCGCGCGTGTCGCGAGATCGTGAGGGCGCGTGTCGCAGAGTTATTTCCAGACAGCGCAGCCTTGTCCGGGGATCGCGGTTCATTGGTGTTTACGGGCGTCGATGATGATCCAGAAACTATCACCACACTGAAAGAGTTAGGTTTTTCTGAACCTAGTCGCATCGCAAAAGTGGTGCGCGGCTGGCATCATGGTCATGTTGCAGCGACAAGAACGGCGCGAGCAAGAGAGCTTTTAACCGCCTTAACGCCTGAATTGTTTGCGGCAATTGCTGCGACTGGCGAGCCGGATAATGGTTTTGCCCGCTTCGAAGACTTTTTTGCTGCCTTGCAAAGTGGCGTCCAAGTGATGTCGCTTTTCAAAGCCGAACCTCAAGCCCTGCGCGAGACATGCGCTATTTTGGCCTTGGCACCTCGCTTAGGTGAAACGCTGGCCCGTCGCCCCGCAATTCTTGACGCGATGATGTCGCCAAGATTTGACGCCCCGCTTAACGTAGATCGGGCTGGAGAGCGATTAGAGGTTTTGCAAACTGCGCTGACTGGTAGCACAGGATTTGAGGAATCCCTTGACCGCATTCGCCGTGTCCACCGCGAAGAAGCGTTCCGCATTGGATTTCAAATCATGCAAGGCCGCGCGAGTGGACAAGATGCGGGTCCGGCGTTTTCTGATCTGGCGGAAGCCAGCATTCAGGCTCTGCTACCGCTCGCTCACAAGGCTCTTGAAGACGCCCATGGTACAATTAATAGCCGTGTTGCGATTTGCGCATGGGGCAAGTTAGGCGGTCAAGAAATCGCCTCAGATAGCGACCTTGATATCATGATTGTCTATGATCAAGCCGATCCGGACGCAGAATCCAACGGCAAGCGCCCATTGAGTGGGGAACAATACCATACCCGCTTGACCCAGCGCCTGGTTGCCGCCCTTTCGGCCCAGACCGCGGAGGGCAGTCTGTATGAAGTGGACATGCAATTGCGGCCCTCGGGCACCAAAGGACCGGTAGCCGTGCGTCTCCATGCGCTTGAAAACTACTACAACGGTCAGGCGTGGACGTGGGAGTTTCAGGCGCTGACCAGATTGCGACCAGTTGCAGGCCATCCAATATTGTGCGCGCAAATCACCGCTTTGGCGGCGAAGGCGTTGAGCCAAGAGCGCGATGCGATAGGGACATTAGCTGATGTTGTTGCGATGCGCGCCAAGATGGTTCAGGCCCATCCTGTGCGCGGGCCTTGGGATATCAAGCGTCAGCGCGGCGGGCTGATTGATCTGGAGTTTCTGACCCAAGCCTACCAGCTGTTGGGCGCTTCCAAGGGGCTAAACGTGGTGCGCGCCAATACACTTGACGCACTCGCTGCCCTCGCAAGTGCTGGCGAGTTGGACCGCGAGAGTGCAGGGCGTTTGCGGTTTGCAGGTGCCATTCTCCATGATATTCGCCAGTTATTGGCCGTTGCGTCAGGACCAGGTTTTGCTCCCGAGACGGCCTCGCAGGGCCTTAAAGCGGCTATTGCACGCACCCTGAACGCGCCCGATTTTGCCTGTGCCGAGGCAATGTTGGCCGATGCGCGCGCTACAATAAGCGCGGCTTGGGACAAATTTGCAGCGCGGGCGACGGAAACGCCGGATAGGCGCGTTTGATCCCTACACATTCAATCCCTGTTGGAGTTCAAACATGTTCAAGACCACTTTGCTGACAGCAGCCTTGCTAAGCACTCTCGCGAGCGCTGCGCTGGCTCAAAACACACCTCAACAAAGCCCATTGCCTAGTCAAACTCAAACCCAGCAAACCCAGCAAACCCAGCAAACCCAACAAGGCCAGCAACGCCCAAGCCCTTTTGATCGCCTCGACGGCAACAATGATAATGTCATCACGCGCGAAGAAGTTCGCGAGGTACGCACCGCCGCTTTTGCCCGACTTGATGCTAACCGGGACGGCTTTTTGGTGCGTGGGGAAATGCCCGCTCCCCCAATGGGACGTCGCGGCCCGCCCGAAATGCAGGGTGCTGCCCCGACGGGCGGGCCAAGTTACGATCATAAAATGAAGCATCATGGCAGCAGAGAAATGTTATTGCGTGCCGATACCAACAACGACGGTAATGTCACACGTGCCGAATATAACGCCGCTTGGCCGGTTCAAATTGCTGCGATTGCCAACCAAGCCGAAGTCCGTCGCAATCAAATGTTCTCTCGTCTTGATTCAAATCGTGACGACATAATTTCCCGAGCAGAGGCGGATGTAAGGCGTGCGCAAATGGCCGAGCGCGAAACCGTGCGTGGTCAGAACAATGCTGAGATTAATGAAGGCATGGGCCGACCTTCAATGCCAAATCCAGACACAAATAATGACCAAAAAGTCAGCCTAGCTGAATGGCTTGCGCGCCCTGATCCGTTGTTTGAGCGCGGCGATGCTAATAAAGACGGTCGCCTGACGCGCGAAGAAGCCGCCGCCGTTATTCGTCAGGGTCGTGAGCAAGGCGGTCGGCCGGGTCGACCTTGGTAATCAGGCGTGGCACAAGCCCCTCGCCCGATCCCGTTTGTCTTTGATCCACTAGCCGGTCTTGTTGCCAAGGCCGGCAAAGGTGATCGTCAGGCAGCGAGTGATTTAGTGACAGCTGTATCGCCAGCAATCTGGCGCCTAGCGTGGCGGCTTTTGCGTGACAGCGCCGAGGCGCAGGACGTAACCCAAGAGGCACTGATCCGGATGTGGAAAATGGCACCAAACTGGAAGCCGGGTCGGGCAAAGTTTGAGACTTGGCTTTACCAAGTGGCGACTAATTTGTGTTTTGATCGCCTGCGCAAAG
>JAYSRI010000202.1:0-1707 GCA_043721175.1 Alphaproteobacteria bacterium | reverse complement strand
CATTTGGCAAAAATCCAACAATTGTTACACAGATCGCTAATGCAGCTTTTTTCAAGACACGACCCCAGACCATTATAAACGCCATCAACCTTACCCCTTACGCCGTATAAACTTGAATGACATAGGGGTTGCACAAAGTCACTGTGAATTCAGACTACAAGGTCTGACAGATAGTTTCAACATGGCAATAAACCGCCGCAATTGATAGTTTTGCCGCATTCTGATCGATTTTTCTTGTAAATCCCCAAAATTGGGCATAGCTTTTAAGGGCCCTTATTGAGAGGTTTGTCCTATGAAAAATTTACCCGTGCCACCAGACCGTCAGTCAAAATCACCTGCCAGAATATTGAGTATCTTAAGTGGTGTCAGCGCTTTTGCGATTGTTGTCGGCTTGCTCACGCTGTCGCCCGATACAGCTCAAAGCCAGACCAGTAAGGCCAAGGCCAAAGGTACGTCCCAGCAAGTTGTTAACCCTGCGCCTGTCAATTATTGGATGGACGTGGCAACGGGTGCCTCTGCTAGTGGCGGAGGAATGGCAGGGATGCTGGGCGGTATGATGGGCGGCATGGGCGCCCGAGGCGGTGGCGGCGGTGGTGGCGGCTTTGGCGGGTTGTTTGGCGGGCGTGATAACTGGTTTGGTGCCGCACAATCGGCGACACCAGGCCGATTTACCGACATTGCGATTTATGATCGCCGCCAACCCAGCCGCGTCACTGCGACACAGACCATTCCCGAAGGCCTTAAATTGGGTACATCTCTCCCTTTATTGTCGCCTCCACCGCCGCCACCGTCAACGCGTAGTCCGCGCACTCCATTTGAAGAACGCGAACCCGACGAGGGTATGCCCGAAATGCCGCGTTTTCAGTTGAAACTATATTGGGGCTGCGGCGCGCAAGTTCGTGAGGGCCAGCCCAGAGTCCTAGACTTTTCGCGGGACAACATGATGGCATGGGGTCAATTTATGCAAGGCCGCGCCGAAAGAGATCGCGGTGCTACGTCTAACGGCCAGTCGAGCTTCTGGCCAAACTCGACCAATAATCGCAAACACGCAGCGGACGGCTCCTTGGTCGGCAACCACAGCGTCACAGGTCAAGGCCTGCCAGCCAGTTTGAATTTCCAGATCGTAGCCGCGCAAGACTTTATGCCGGAAATGGGGCTCCGCACGGGCGGCACTAAGTCGGGGGTTATCAACCTATCATGGAGCGCCTTGCCGACTGCAACGGGGTACTTCGCCAATGCGACCGGCTTTTCTATGCAACAAGGCCAAGGCGATGATCCCGATGAAATGACCATGGTGATGTGGAGTGCAGCGGAGGTTCCCGATCCCGGTGGCGGTTTGATTGGCTATCTCAACAACGCTAATCAAGACCGCTTTTTGCGCGAACGCGCGATTTTGCCCGCGACACAGAGCAGTTGTGACATTCCAACAGGTATTTTTGCTCAAAGCATGATGGTCAATATCGGCGCCGTTGCTTATGGGCGAGAGCTTAACCTTGTTTATCCAGCAAGACCCGCCGATCCACGAACGCCTTGGAATCAAGAATGGACGGCGCGTGTTCGCGTCAAATCCCAAGCCAGTGCGATGATGATGGACGGCATGGGCGGAGCGTCGTCTGGCCGACGTGGTTCTTCGTCGCGGCCATCGTCGTCATCAAACAATCAATCAGGAAATCAGTCTCAACCCAGCGCGCAACAAACTGACGAGGC
>JAYSRI010000201.1:0-4245 GCA_043721175.1 Alphaproteobacteria bacterium | reverse complement strand
AGGAAAATGTCGCTTGGGGCCCGGGGCCTCGCGCTGGTCAGGCTTTGATCAAAGCGGCCAAAGCGCGTGCCTTTTTGCGCGGCCGTGTGACGCCTTCTTTGGATGATTTGACCCAGATCGCGCGACCTGCCCTTGTTCACCGGATGGGACTAAGCTGGCGCGCGCGCGCCGAAGGCTTGGATGCGGGCGCATTGGTCGACGGACTGGTTGCCGATATTTTGCGGCCTGCATGACACAATTTGCCAACACATCCGCACGTGATTTAACCAAGCCTGTGAAGGATGCCATTGCTGCTGCATTGCCAGCCATTGTCATGGACTCCCGGCGTGCTGCTGCCAGTATTGTCATCGGGGAACATGGCAAACGTTGTGCGGGAAACGGGGAAGCGTTTTGGCAATATCGAGACTGGACCAACGGCGAAAGCGTGCGTCAAATTGATTGGCGACGATCAGCTAGGTCAGACAAACTCTTTGTCCGTGAACGTGAACGCCAAGTTCCCGCTTTACTACAAATCTGGTGTGACACTCGGCCTGATATGGATTGGCGCGGCGACACTGCGCGCCCAACAAAAGCACATAGAGCCATCATGCTGGGACTTTCGCTGGCGATTGCCACACGATCAGGGGGCGAACGCGTTGCGTCATTAGGGCAAGCCGCTCCTTTTCGCGATGAGCTAACATTCGCCATTAGTTTACTTACAACTGGCAAGACTTTCCCTGATCAAATTCGGCCAGGGCAAGTGCTTCTCATCAGTGATGGCTTGGAGGATGCACAAATCTGGGCAAAGCGCGCGCAATTGGTTTCGTTGGCGCGTGCCTCACTGATTGTGTTGCTTGTTGGTGACCCCAGTGAGGCGACGTTCCCATATGAAGGGCGCACCCGCTTTCAATCGACGTCTGGTGACAATGACGTGGTAATAGGCCGCGCACAAAGCGCACAAAGCGCCTATGTCGAAGCATATCAGTTGCAACTTGGAGCTGTCACTCAAGCAATCGTGGCGCAGGGCGGGCAAGTGTATAGACACACAACAAGTGCGCCGACTGCGCCGATCTTGCAAACTCTCGCAGGGGCTTTGGACCGCGCAGCGCCCTCTCAACGGGTTGCTTGAACGATGTGGACGATTGGGCCTTTTGGATTTGGCGCACCTTTTGCACTGTTCGCATTGGTGGGCTTGCCGCTTATTTGGCTGGTGGTTCGAGCCTTACCACCGCGCCCTAGTTTACTGACGTTTCCACCCATCGACATTTTGCGGCGCATTCCCAAGACCGAAGATACCCCCGCCAAAGCGCCGCCGTGGTTGGCCATCTTTAGGGCATTTGCTCTCATATTGTTTTTGGTAGGCCTGTCTGCCCCGCTGCTCAACCCACCCAAGATCGCTGACAATCGCCCACTTCTCGTGATAATTGACGACGGTTGGACCGCGGCACCGATTTGGCAACAAGTTCAAGAAGAGGCACGGCGGGCCACCTTATCAAACCCGCCACAAGTCCGCATCATTTTCACAGCACCTCAAAAAACCAGCACAACGAGTGAAGATGCCATGACACCACAACGCGCTGCAGCGAGGCTGGCCGACGCACAACCGCAGCCAATTTTGGCTGACCATATTGGTACTGCAGCGCGTATTGCGCGCTTGCCACGAGGCCAAAGGGTCATTTGGTTTTCTGACAATGTGAGCCGCCCTGGAAGTGCCGAACTGGCCTCTGCGTTGGCAAAAATTGGTTCACTAAAAGTGCGCGTCATTGGGTCGCCAGTTGTGAGTATATCACGGGCAGAGGCGACATCGAGCGGTTATAGTGTTGCGACACTCGGTGCAGTTAACGCTAAGTCAAATGCAATTCTGGCAGGTGTTGATGCTCGTGGCCGCGTGGTTGCTGAAAATACGATACAACTTGACTCATCCAGCAGCACGCTGCCCGTCGAGATTGCTTTGGTCAGGGAAATTGCGGCCATTCGCATTCAAGATGCAAGATCCGCTGGGGGCGTATTCTTGCTGGATGCCTTTGATCGGCGAACCCGCGTTGGCTTGATTGCACAGCGCCAAGATGATCAACCGTTGCTCTCGGACGCGCATTATCTTCAAGAAGCACTGACGCCATTTGCCGAAATCTCGCGCGGTGACATAGAAAGCCTAGCATCGTCGGGTCTTGACGTGATTTTACTGCCAGACACTGGGGAATTGCCAGCACGCGAAGAGGCGGCGCTGGCAACATTCATCGAGAAAGGCGGCATTTTGGTGCGCTTTGCCGGCCCTAAAATCATCGCAAGCGGCAATAATCAACTGGTGCCAGCACCACTTGCTGACCAAGCGCGTGCTTTACGGGGGTCGCTGGCTTGGGATAATGCCAGCAGCATAGGGCTGTTTGATCGAGCGGGACCATTTGCTGGCCTAGCTATCCCGGCAGATGCCAAAGTCAGCCAAGTTGCTACCTTCGCCCCCTCGCCCCAATCCAGCATCCTGCCAGCTGCACCACAAATTTGGGCACGGTTGAGTGATGGAACGCCGCTGGTCAGCGCTGCTGCACGTGGACGGGGATGGACGGTATTGTTCCATACTACGGCCGGCCCTGCGTGGAGCGATGTCGCGTTCTCGGGCCTACAAGTTTCCATGTTACGGCGCGTTTTGGCGCGGGCCGGTTCAAACGCGATACCTGCCAAAGCTGTTGCGCCTACTGCGCCACTCAAACCAATTCTGGTGTTAGACGGCTTTGGAAACTTTCGAGCACCCGCTGCTGGCGACAGCGCTGTAGAACTTGCCAATGTAGCCAGCGCGCGCGCCGACTCGCGCCATCCACCCGGCATCTATGAGGGCGGCGGCAGTCGTTTGATCTTGCAAGCGAGCGGCCCTGAAACTTTGTTACCCGCTCTGCCGAATTTTGCTGGAGTTGAGCGTATCAAAGACGGGCAGCAAGGGCCACGCGCGTTTGGCCCTTTCCTGTTAGGCCTAGGATTATTGCTACTCATTTTAGACATGTTGTTGGTTCGTCTTTTGGCTATTGGTGTTGAGTGGCAGTCGATTGGTTTGGCTTGGCCGCGCAAGATTGCCAAGACGGCATTGGTACTTGCGGTATTGAGCGTTTTGACGCCTCTGGATATTGCGAGTGCACAATCGTCGTCGCGACCTCGGGTCATAACGTCGGCCCAAAGCGTGGCAGCCCGTGCCACAAAAACCAGCCCCGCCGACCTTTCGCTTGCCTATATAAAAACAGGCGACGCTCCAACAGACGCGCGCGCCCGCGCTGGCTTAGAAGGTCTTTCACGCGTGTTGGCGGCGCGCACATCCGTTGAGCCAGGAGCGGTAATTGGCGTGGATCCAGCAACGCAGGATCTGGCACTATTTCCGTTGCTATATTGGCTGTTGCCCGATCAAGCCGTTGAAACGCCAGCCGCCAGTGCGCGCGCACTCGACCGATATATGAAGTCCGGAGGCGTGCTGTTTGTCGACACGCGCGGCGCTGGGCGAGACCCAAATGCGGCGAGAAACATAGCCAGAGCAGCGCTACGCGGGATTGAAGCCCCGCCACTTGAGCCAGTCCCGCCTGACCATGTATTGGGCAAATCCTTTTATATATTGCGCGGCTTTCCAGGACGCTTTCAAAATGCCCAATTGTGGGTGGAAACTGTTGCGTCGGCATCGGCGAGCGCAAATGACGGCGTATCACCGCTGATTGTGGGCAATGGCGATTGGGCCAGTGCATGGGCAAACGCGCAACCAAACCTCAATTTTGGTGGCATGAGTACAATGGCATCGAATACCGAAGTTGCTGCACGAGTGGGCGTCAACATCGTGCTCTACGCTCTGACGGGAAACTACAAGGCCGACCAAGTTCATTTTGAGACATTGCTCAAACGCCTTACGCCGCGCACCCAAAACGGCGCACCCAGATGACAAAGGCAGCCGTTTCCAACATTGTTTTTGAACCCGTTTTCGGGGCAGCTGTTTACCTGGCCATTGCCTTGCTTGGACTAGTGGTTTTTGGACTCTACGTTTGGGGGAAAGGTCGTGCGCCCGTTCTGCGGGCGTTGACGTTTCTCATAATCTTGATGGCCGTCGGTGGGCCAAGTATCGTGCGTGAGGAGCGGGTCGGCCTGCCTGACATTGTGGCGATCCTAGTCGACAAATCTGAAAGTATGGTACTGTCGGGCCGGGGAGCTGGGGTTGAGACTGCGTTGGCTACGCTGAAAGCGAAACTGGCCGCGACACCCAATTTGGATGTTCGCATCGCGATGATGGGTGGCGGCGTC
>JAYSRI010000200.1:0-1723 GCA_043721175.1 Alphaproteobacteria bacterium | reverse complement strand
AAGCACTTCAAGGTGCCGATTTGCAAGCCACCGAACGTGGTGGTGTTGAGCTTTCGTTGTCAAACCTGCTGACGTTTCCGTTTGTAGCCAATAAGGTTGCTGACGGTAGTCTCAACTTGGAAGGCGCAAGATTTGATATCGCGACAGGGGAACTTGACCTGTATAATGCCCAACGCGGCTGGGTTGTCGCGACACAGATCGCTGGACAAGAACCTGAGAATTAGCCGCCGACGGGATAATTGGGGGCTTCGCGCGTAATGGCAACATCATGGACATGGCTCTCGCGCAAGCCCGCACTGGTCAACTTGACAAAGCGTGCCTTGGATTGAAAGTCCGCGATAGTGGCAGCTCCAGTATAGCCCATAGCGGCGCGCAACCCGCCGACAAGTTGATGGATAATAGGCGCGACTGAACCCTTGTAAGGCACCTGCCCTTCAATGCCTTCCGGTACCAGTTTCATGGCGTCGGTCACGTCTTTTTGGAAGTATCGATCAGCAGACCCGCGCGCCATCGCCCCCAATGAGCCCATGCCCCGATAGCTTTTGTAACTGCGGCCTTGGTACAAGAAAACCTCACCGGGCGCTTCATCAGTGCCTGCAAACATCGAACCCAACATGGCAACGTTGGCCCCGCCCGCGATGGCTTTAGCCAAATCGCCCGAGAACTTAATGCCACCATCCGCAATGATCGGCGTATCGCTGGCATAGCCAACATCGACGCAATCCATAATCGCCGTCAGTTGCGGTACGCCGACTCCTGCAACAATGCGCGTGGTGCAGATACTGCCCGGGCCAATACCAACCTTGATGGCGTCTGCTCCTGCCCCAATTAGCGCCCGCGTCGCTTCGCCAGTCGCGACATTGCCAGCAATAACTTGGATTGAGTTGGATATACGCTTCACGCGTTCTACAGCATCCAGAACTGAACGGGAGTGGCCGTGCGCTGTATCAATAACAATCACATCGCAGCCTGCATCAATCAAAAACTGTGAGCGTTCAAAGCCGGCATCGCCGACCGTTGTTGCAGCCCCAACACGCAAACGTCCTTGCTCGTCTTTGCAAGCAGACGGGAAGGCTGTTGCTTTTTCCATATCCTTGACAGTGATGAGACCAACGCAACGATTGTCGTCATCAACGACGATCAACCGTTCGATGCGGTGCTTGTGTAGCATCTGCCGAGCAGCGTCTTTGCCCACGCCCTCGCGGACAGACCGCAAATTCTCGCGCGTCATCACTTCATGAACCTTCTGATCATCGTCAGCAAAGCGCACATCACGATTGGTGACGATGCCAACTAAGCGACCTGCTTTACCGTCCGGGCCACGCTCAACGACTGGGAAGCCTGAAACTCCACGTGCCGCTTTAATGGCCTTAACCTCGCCCACAGAAATGTCTGGAAACACAGTCATGGGATTAATGACCATACCGCTTTCAAAACGCTTGACTTGGCGCACTTGCTCGGCCTGTTCTTCGTTCGACAAATTGCGATGAATGACGCCAAGGCCGCCAGCTTGGGCCATGGCAATGGCAAGGCGCGCTTCAGTTACAGTGTCCATCGCCGACGAAATGAGCGGAATGTTAAGCGCGATCTCACGGGTCAGTTGCGTCGCCACATTGACTTGCCCGGGCATCACTTCCGAGGCACCAGGCTCCAGCAAAACGTCATCAAAGGTTACAGCGTCACGAATCGGCGGGGCGGTGCGGGGCGAACGAGCGATGGTATT
>JAYSRI010000199.1:0-1725 GCA_043721175.1 Alphaproteobacteria bacterium | reverse complement strand
AAATCATCTTCAGCCCCCAAGTGATTGGGCCCCTAATGGGCCTTGCGGCTTTGGCGCTTTTGCCCAGCGTGTGGAAGGCAGTCAGCCAAAGAGGAAAGCCTGCATGAGTAAGCGTCAGTACAATGTAGACTTGTGCGTTATTGGCGCTGGTGCTGCGGGACTTTCTGTTGCCTCAGGCGGCGCGCAACTGGGCCTATCGGTTGTCTTGTTTGAGAAAGACGACATGGGTGGTGATTGCCTCAACACAGGTTGCGTCCCGTCCAAGGCATTGATTGCCGCCGCCAAAGCCGCGCACGCCATGCGCCACAATGCTCGCCTTGGTATCGAGAATAGTGAACCCGTTGTAAATTGGGACGCCGTTCGTGGTCATATTGATGGTGTTATTAAAGCCATTGCGCCAATCGACAGCCAAGAGCGTTTTGAAGGCCTTGGCTGCACGGTTATTCGCGAGCATGCCAAGTTTGTTGATGCAACAACGGTTGAAAGCGACAGCGCGCGCATCAAGGCTCGTCGTTTTGTGATTGCCACGGGCGCGCGCGCCGCTGTGCCGCCAATCCCGGGTCTTGCTGAAACGCCATTTTTGACAAACGAAACCGTGTTTAATCAAGAAACACTGCCCAAGAGTTTAATCGTTATGGGTGGCGGCGTGATTGGCGTGGAGCTAGGACAAGCGTTCGCGCGGCTTGGCACCAAAGTCACCATTCTAGAAGCATTCACAATTATGGGTCCTCAAGAACCTGAGGCGGTGGAAATTGTTCGGGAAACTTTGGCGGAAGATGGCATTATTGTGCTGGAGGGTCGCAAAGCCGTCGGTGTTTTAGGCAATGCACAAAGCGTAACCGTAACGCTTGATGATGGTCAAAGCGTAACTGCACAACGGCTTTTGGTGGCAGTTGGCCGTGCCGCGCGCGTCGAGAATATGGGATTTGAAGCGGCTGGTATCACATTTTCCCGGAAAGGCGTGGAAACTGACGATCAGTTGCGCAGTGTTTCAAATCGGCGTGTTTGGGCGATTGGCGACATTGCAGGCAAAGAGCAATTGACACACGCAGCTGGCTTTCAAGCCGGAGTGTTTGTTCGCAATGCTTTGTTCAAGGCGCCCGCTACAGCCGTCGTTTCTTACATGCCAGCTGTGGCATATTGCGACCCCGAGCTTGCCCGCATTGGCCTAACGGAAGCCAAAGCGCGCGAACAGTTTGGCACGAAAGTAACCGTTACAAAAGCTGAGTTTGGCCACAATGATCGCGCCCAAACTGAAGGCGCTACTAAGGGTTTTTGTAAGCTCCTAATTGGTCAGGGTGGCAAGATTTTAGGTGCAACCATTGTCGGCGAAGGGGCAGGGGAAGCGATCCAACTGGTTGGCCTAGCGATGGCCAACAAGAAAGGCGTCGGTGCTATCACATCGCTGATCTCGCCTTATCCAACGCGCAGTGAAATCGTCAAGCGCGCAGCAGGGGCATATTACACGCCCAATCTATTTTCGCCTCGAATAAGGGCAATTGTGGATTTTTTGCAAAAACTGGGATAGTCGCTTTAGATCACGGCACATCAATGCTACGCGCCGCGCACGTCTGGTAACGGAGACTGCAAAGTGAAAACCTCAAAATGCGAATTGGCCGTGCGCATGGCCTCAAGCCTAGGGTTTTTAATCGCCGCCCCTTGTTGGGCTCAAGCAACCAGTGTCCAAGCGGCGGCATCGGTGGGCCCTGCGCCCTCCGCCAAAGC
>JAYSRI010000198.1:0-4297 GCA_043721175.1 Alphaproteobacteria bacterium | reverse complement strand
CGTGCTTCACTTATGAAGCACATCAGGTCGATCTAGCACTTTAAGATAGAGCATACGTGGCCCAAGAAAATCTGTTTCAGATTTTGCGAGCGATACTCCAGGGGTCGCGTCGAGCTGTCACTTTGATCAAATGCGCCCGCCTATGACAGCCTATTTCGCCGCGTCTTTTACACACCCAAGCGCTTCGCCAAAGCTGTGTTGCGAAAGACAAAACAAGTGCTCATAGGGAAAACGGCTCGCCGCTATACATTGACGCACGTTGAGCTGGACCCGGTTCATGCACATGCGACCGAGCGGTTTATCGAGGACTTCGGTCGCGGCCACATTGTCGCCCAAAATTTGATAGCTCGCCGCCAAGAGATAGCGTTTGTTGAGTGGCGTATCTGACGACGGGGCCGTCATCGACGCAAACATGAGATCACTCTGAGGTACTGGCAGGGTCGCGGCATAGCGATGCGCCGCTAGTGTAGCTTGGGTGTCAACGACACTTTGTGCCCAGCTTTCGCTTTGGACGCTATAGGCTGCCTCGCCAAGCACATGCTGCGCGCGCGCCAGTTTTGCTTCACTGGCCTCAAGGGCTCCACTTGCCTTGCGCGACGCTTGTTGTGAGCCTGAAATCATAGCGAGCAATTGATCTGGATCATTTCTGAGCCGCGTTAGAACAGCCTCCCGCCCCATGATATTAACCAGTGTAGCGAGGCCTGCAGCAAATTCCGGCTGGCTAGCCGCGACTTGAGCAGCATACGCACCGGCACCTTCGCTGATGCCTTTTGACGAGACGTTTGATGTCGTCGCCAAGGCCTGCGCAATGGCCAACTGTGACATTTGAGGCAGCGTCGCCATCCGGTCTGCTTCCTGCACAAACCCCAAGTAACGCTGCGCCGCCTCGTTCATGTCAAATTTTGGCATTGGACTTGCCATTTGTGGCCGCATCGGCGCTTCGGTCATAGATGCGTAGACGACATTGCTTTGCGCCTGCGATGCTGATGAACTAGCAGCGCTCAACCCGATTGGCGTAAACGTTGCTTCCCTTGAAGGTTCGGCCAATGCCGCTTGAGCAATTGCGTGTGCACCAAAACCGCTGCCAGCCACAAGCGCCAAAAGCCCACATCCCGCCAGTTGATGAACACGAACAAATTTCTCACGGACTGAATGTAAAAGCGACATCGTGTTCTTCCCCCAAAAGCCGGCAAAATTTGGCTCTCAGAAAGAATTTTGAGTGACAATTCATGCAAAACCGTAACATAAAAGCACGGCATTTTATTGATCACCCCCTAAAACGAAACTGCACCGCATGTGTGGAACATACGGTGCAATTTGGCCACACTGAGTTACGGGTCGTTTCAGCACAAAAGGGTTGGAAATCTGCTCCAGCCAAATGTGAATAGTTAGTGGGGCGCACCCGAAGTTGTCGCGCCACTGCCATCGCCAGCCTCCAGCGGCCGCTGCCCGCGCAACGCTGCTGCTTGATCGGCTTCTGTCCAGTCGATGGACTTCATCGGACGTGTCAGCGCGTGCATGAGAACTTCGTCGGCGGTGGACACCGGGATAATGGTCATGCCGTTTTTGACGTTATCGGGAATGTCCGCCAAGTCCTTTTCGTTGTCTTTGGGGATTAGCACCGTTGTGATCCCGGCACGCAATGCCGCAAGCAGTTTTTCCTTAAGGCCACCGATAGGTAGCACCCGACCGCGCAACGTGATTTCGCCTGTCATGGCGACACTGCGCGAGACGGGATTATTGGTCAATAACGACACAATCGCCGTCATCATCCCAATGCCCGCCGACGGTCCATCCTTTGGCGTTGCCCCCTCAGGCACGTGCACGTGGATATCGGTTTGGTCAAACAAGGTCGGCTTGATGCCAAAGTGGGGTGCACGCGCTTTTACAAACGACGACGCTGCCGAAATGCTCTCTTTCATGACATCGCGCAGATTGCCCGTAACAGTCATGCGGCCTTTGCCAAACATTTGCACGGCTTCAATTGTCAGGGTGTCGCCACCCACTTCGGTCCAAGCAAGGCCAGTGACAGCCCCAATTTGATCCTCGGTTTCCGCTTCACCAAAGCGGACTTTCCGCACGCCCAGATAATCGATGACGTTAGCCTCAGTGATGGCCACGCTTTCCTTCTTCTTCTGCGTAATTTCGCGCACGGCTTTGCGGGCTAAATTAGCAATCTCGCGCTCAAGGCCTCGAACACCGGCTTCTCGCGTATAATAACGGATCACTTCGCGCAAACCATCATCGGATAGGCTGAACTCACCAGCACGCAAACCATTGGCATCAATCTGTTTTTGCAACAAATGCGCCTTGGCAATCTCCACCTTCTCGTCTTCGGTGTAGCCGGGAATACGGATGATCTCCATGCGGTCCAGCAAGGGTTGGGGCATGTTGAGCGAATTGGCGGTGGTTACGAACATCACGTCTGAGAGGTCATAATCGACTTCGAGATAGTGATCGTTGAAAGTGCTGTTTTGCTCAGGGTCTAGCACCTCAAGCAAAGCTGCTGCCGGATCACCACGATAATCGTTGCCCATCTTGTCAATTTCATCGAGTAAGAACAACGGATTGCCGCTTTTTGCCTTCTTCATTGACTGAATAATGCGCCCAGGCATTGAGCCAATGTAGGTGCGGCGATGACCACGAATCTCGCTCTCATCACGCACACCACCAAGGCTAACGCGCACAAAATCGCGACCCGTTGCTTTGGCAATCGACTTACCTAGCGAGGTTTTACCAACACCGGGCGGGCCCACAAGGCACAAGATTGGGCCGCGCAATTTGTTGGTCCGTGAACCCACAGCGAGATACTCGAGGATCCGCTCTTTTACCTTTTCCAAGCCATAATGATCGGCATTCAAGATCGCCTCAGCCGCATCAATATCTTTCTTGGTCTTTTTCATTTTGCCCCAAGGCAAAGCCAGCAACCAATCGAGATAATTGCGCACAACCGTGCTTTCAGCCGACATTGGGCTCATTTGTTTGAGCTTTTTGAACTCGGCATTGGCTTTAACGCGGGCTTCTTTGGAAAACTTCGCTTTGGCGATGTTTTCCTCAAGCTCCTGCATCTCATCGCGGCCTTCTTCTTGCTCACCAAGCTCGCGCTGGATCGCCTTCATTTGCTCGTTGAGATAATAGTCGCGCTGGCTTTTCTCCATCTGGCGCTTGACGCGGTTGCGGATGCGCCGCTCAACTTGCAGCACGCCCATCTCGCCTTCCATGAAGGAGAAGATTTTTTCAAAGCGCTTGGGCGTGGAGATGATCTCCAGCAATTCCTGTTTTTGCTCAAGTTTGATTGCTAGATTGTCAGAGATAACATCTGCCACTTGGCTAGCTGTTGGCAATTGACCTAGGCTTGACGCGATTTCAGGGGGAATCTTACGGTTCAGCTTTACATAATTTTCAAACTGCTCAATCGCTGTGCGCGACAAGGCTTTAGCTTCGGCGGTATCTGGATCAATGTCCTCAATCTCCGAGACGCGCACAGTAAACATCGGCTCAACCGCATCAAAGGCCTCAATCGTCACCCGCTGTTTGCCCTCAACCAAGACCTTCACAGTCCCGTCCGGCAATTTTAGCAATTGCAGAACTGACGCGATCACGCCAATTGTGTGCACATCACTGGGGGCTGGATTGTCGTCGGACGCATCTTTTTGTGTCGCCAGCACAATTTCCTTATTGCCACGCATCGCTTCTTCCAACGCGCGCACAGATTTTTCGCGACCAACAAATAGTGGCGAGACGCGGTGGGGGAAAACCACGATATCGCGCAAAGGCAATAGGGGAAGAATACGTGAACTTGTCATGGTGGCTCCTTGGCCGAATTTGAGGTCCGCTACCGCTATCGGCGAGTATGGGCGCTTGTATCGTGGGTTTTTGCAAGCCCACATCGCTGTTGTATCCACAAATGGATGCGGTTTGCTTTGTGTTCAAGGGGAGGTGTGTGTGCGGACGCGGAGCAGGGCCACGAAAACTTAGCGCGCGCCCAGAGAATTTTGTGCTCGCCCCGCTTGCGGGGGAGCTGTCGCGGCACGCGACTGAGGGGGACTTTCTTTTACCAAAAGATACCCCCTCCGACCCCTGCGGGGCCACCTCCCCCGCTAACGCAAGGGAGGACCATGATGATGGATGCTAAGCGCGTGCGTCCCTCAAACACTCAATCCCTTCAATTTTCTGATCAAACGCCGACCAATCATCATCCCCGACAATCGGTGCCCAAAGTGCCTCGACATCTTCGATCACAAGGCTCACTGGTTCAGGGGCTTGGAAATAAGCATGATCCAACCGCGCTTGGTGG
>JAYSRI010000197.1:0-11753 GCA_043721175.1 Alphaproteobacteria bacterium | reverse complement strand
GCGCTGACACAAGCTGTTGCAAGAGCGACGACTTAGACGATTGGAACTTGCTTCCAACTAAGCCTGATTGGTCGGGCGGCTTGGCCGACATGTGGCGGCCTGGCGAAACTGGCGCTGCGGCTAACCTTGATAAATTTTTGACCGACGGTTTGAAAGGTTACAAAGACAACCGCAATGTGCCCTCGGTTGTGGGGACTTCACGGCTTTCACCTCACTTACGGTTTGGAGAAATTTCAATCCGGCGTGTCTGGAATGCGGCTAGAGCCAAAATGGGGTCGGTTGCTACACTCGCCGAGGATGGGAAAACTTTTCTGTCTGAACTGGGCTGGCGAGAATTTTCAACTCAATTGGTGTTTCATTACGAGGATTTTCCCGAGCAAAGCTGGAAACCGGAGTTTCGGGCTTTCCCTTGGAAATCTGACCCTAAATCGCTGACAGCGTGGCAGAATGGGATGACCGGATATCCAATTGTGGATGCTGGCATGCGAGAACTCTATGCGACTGGCTGGATGCATAACCGCGTGCGGATGATTGTGGCTTCCCTATTGGTCAAGCACTTATTGCAAGACTGGCGCGATGGAGAAGCGTGGTTTTGGGACACACTTGTAGACGCGGATATTGCCAATAATGCAGCAGGCTGGCAGTGGGTTGCAGGCAGCGGGGCCGATGCATCGCCGTATTTTCGCATCTTTAACCCGATGACACAGGGAGAGAACTTTGACCCCAAGGGCAAATATGTCCGAAAGTGGCTTCCAGAGATTGCCCGCTTGCCAGATAGTTTAATACACCGCCCCTTCGACGCGCCAAACGAAGTTTTGACCGCATCAGGAATCATCTTGGGCAAAACATATCCTCGGCCTATTATTGAACATGCAGCCGGTCGCCAGCGCGCACTGGATGCGCTTGCTAGCCTGAAAGCAAAAAACCAAGTTGGAGTTTCATAGCATGAAGATAGCTATCGTTGGCTCAGGTATCACCGGCATGTCGGCAGCTTGGGCGCTGCGCGATGTGCACGACGTCACATTATACGAGAAAGCAGACCGCTTGGGCGGACATTCCAATACAGCTTCAATTGACTATGATGGAACACAGATTGCAGTTGATACCGGTTTTATTGTCTATAACGCACTTAATTATCCCAACCTTATCGCTTTGCTTGCAGCACTTAAGGTCGAAACAGTTCAATCTGATATGAGTTTTTCGGTGCGCGATGGAGCGCCCACAAGTGAGTGGGGATCGGATGGTGCGCTTGGCTTTTTTGCTTGGAAGCGCAATGCACTCAATCCAAGCCATTGGGGCCTTTTGGCGGAGATGCTGCGCTTTAACAAACAAGCGCAAGCCGATGTTAGCAACCCCAACCTTTTAACCATGAGCTTGGGTGAATATTGCGCGAAGAACAAGCTATCCAAAAATTTCATAGACCGATACCTTGTTCCCATGGGGGCGGCGATCTGGTCGACACCAGAAATCGGGATGATGGACTACCCGGCCTCCAGCTTTATCCGCTTTTTCAACAACCACCGCCTGCTTCATTCCGAACGACCAGATTGGCGCACAATTGTCGGTGGTTCGCTCACATATGTTGAAAAATTTGCGGAAGCGCTTGGCAAGCGCGTACGACTTTCGAACCCTGTCACGCGGGTCACCCGCAGCAACGACTTAGTGCACGTAACAGGTGGTGACGGTACCACGGAAACCTTCGACCAAATCATCTTTGCTTGCCATTCCGATCAAACACTCAGGATTCTCTCTGACGCCAGTGATGATGAGCGCGACTTGTTGGGGGCAGTCCGCTATGCGCCCAATACCGCTGTTTTGCACCGCGACGCTGACGCCATGCCGATACGCAAGGCCGCTTGGGCGAGCTGGAACGTGTCCAAGGGCGACCCCAATGCCCCCATAGAGCTGACGTATTGGATGAACCGCTTGCAACATATCCCGCGTGATAAGCCAGTTTTTGTTACACTAAATCCAGCGAGAACGGTTGATCCAGCCAAGATTTTTGGCAGCTATGACTATGAGCACCCGATTTTTGATGCCGCTGCTGCCGCCGCGCAACGCCTATTCCCCAAAATTCAAGGCGTGAACCATGCTTGGTTCGCCGGAGCTTGGCAGGGTTATGGTTTCCACGAAGACGGCCTGCGTGCAGGCCTGCGGGCAGCCTTACGCTTAGGCGGACACATACCTTGGACATTTGTGGATGACGATATTACGCGTGCAAGACATGGTGTGCCGTCGTCTGTCGTGAACAATACAAAAGCAGCGGTGGGCCGATGAAAACCATTCCGGCTCCGGGTCTGTTTCGTGGTCGCACGGTTCATGCGCGTTTCGGCGCTGTAACCCATAGCCTCGCCTATGATATTTATCAACTTCTTATTGACGTTGACGACGTGGAAGCGAGCTTCAAAGGCTTGAATTGGTTGAAATATAACCGCTTCGCTCCCTTCGCCTTTTATGACCGCGACCATGGTGACCGATCAGGCGCACCGTTGCGAGCTTGGGTCGAAATGCGACTTGCCGAAGCGGGCATCAAACTTGATGGTGGCGCTATCAGGTTACTGACATTTCCCCGCGTTTTGGGTTTTGTTTTTAATCCAATTTCGGTGTTCTTTGCGTATGGGATGCAAGGAGAACTCAAGGGCGTGGTTTACGAAGTCAACAACACATTCGGCGAGACGCATTCGTATGTAGCACCAGCCAGCAATGACGCAATTGAGCATCATAGCGCGGACAAAGTGTTGCACGTATCGCCTTTTTTTGATGTTTCTGGCCGATATGCGTTTACCCTTCGCGCCCCCGACGATTCCATTACTTTGGTGATCGACAAATACAAAGACAAAATTCGAGATCACGTCGCCTCACTTAAGGCACGTCGGCTTCCCTTTTCGGACGCGGCCTTAGCGCATGCCTTTTTTACGATGCCATTTTTGACCATTAAAGTCGTTGCCGCGATACATTTTGAAGCGCTAAAGTTGTTGTTCAAAGGCGCACAATACCACAACAAGCCCGCCCCTCCACCGCTATCGAGCGTAGCGCACAACCTAAAGCCATCAATCAGGACGCCTAATATTTATGACTGACCTCACTTTTCCTGATGCAATTGAGATGAACCCTGCCTTGGCGCGTGGCCTCAAGAAAATCCCGCTATCTTTTAAGATGGCGGCGATTGCGCTAACTAACATCGTGGAAGGCCAGGTTTTTGTGAAACTTCCAGACGGGCGGGCAATTACGTTCAAAGGGAACAAGCCCGGTAAAGTCGCAACCCTCTTGATCAAAGACTTTGCCTTCATCAAGCGCGTTTTGTCTCAAGGCGATATCGGCTTTGCCGAAGGTCTCATGGCCGGGGAATGGGATACTCCTGACTTAGCAGCACTGTTGGAAGTGTTTTCCGAAAATCTTGACCTGATGCCTAGCCTAATGCTGGGTGGCCCGCTTTGGATGGCGATCAACAAGTTTCGCCATAAATTCCTGAAAAAGAACACTAAATCGGGATCAAAGAAAAATATCCTTGCCCATTACGACCTCGGCAATGGCTTTTACTCTCGCTGGCTGGATCCAAGCATGACATATTCGTCAGCAGTTTACGAAGCTGAAGGTCAAGACTTAACAGCGGCGCAAATGAACAAATATCGTGCATTGGCCGAGAAAGTTGAACTAAAAGCTGGGCAACGGGTGCTAGAAATTGGTTGCGGCTGGGGCGGTTTTGCTGAGTTTGCAGCCCGTGAATATGGCGCGCACGTCACGGGCGTAACAATTTCTAATGAGCAGCATGTTTACGCCAAGAACCGACTTGCGGAGGCTGGCTTGAGCGATCTGACTGATATCCAACTGATCGATTATCGTGACATTCAAGGCGAATTTGACGCCGTGGTGTCCATTGAAATGTTTGAGGCCGTTGGAGAGCAATATTGGGCGACCTACTTCGATAAGGTCAATGCTGTGCTAAAGCCCGGCGGGAAAGCGGCCCTGCAAATCATCACGATCGACGAGCGCTTGTTCGAAGAGTATCGTGGCCGCGCAGACTTTATCCAAAGCTACGTGTTTCCCGGTGGCATGCTGCCATCGGTACCGCGTCTGCAAAAGGAAGTTGAGCGCGCTGGCCTTGTTTGGGGCAGTGCAGCGGCTTTTGGCATTTCCTACGCCGACACGTTGGCGGTTTGGGGGAAGAACTTCTTGGCCGAATGGTTGCACATCCGCGAACTGGGCTTTGACGAGCGTTTCCGTCAACTCTGGCGCTTTTATCTGGCTTATTGCGAGGCTGGTTTCCGCACTGGCCGCATCGATGTTGGCCATTTTTCGATGGTCAAGCCCTAGCCGCTACACAAAGTTTATTGGTTTGGCTCGATAAGCCATGTCGGCGGGTCAAGTGTGACAGCAACCTCGCCTGCTAATAAGGTGTGGCCTTCGCTCAGCGCTTTACGAGCGCGGTCGAACCGTATCATTGCGACCCCAACGCCTTGAGTGCCAGACCGCATTCGCCCTACCTCCCAATTGTCCGCGAGGATTGGAGTTTCAAACGGCGGCGCGTCATCACGATAGCGCACGCGACATAACTTGTTTTTGACGCTGGTCCGGCGCTTCATTCGACTGGTCATTTCCTGACCGACATAACAGCCTTTGTGGAAATCAATACCATTCAGCTCATCGAACAGGCCTTCTAGAATGAAGTCCTTTTCAATCAACAAGTCCTTGGTCGGGTCAGGCACACCGAGCTCGAGGCGGAGGGCATCGTAATCGTTCACTCCTGCAAAAAGGCCAACACCACCGATCAAACGGCTCCCCATTGCGGGTAATCTAGGATCAGCAAAATAAGTCCCAGCGCCCGGCACGTCATTGGTGCTGAGTAACGCATAGACCGCGTGGCGGTCAGACACATCCTCAATCGTTACTTGAGAACGTAATTTATACATTGCCAAACGTTTGGCGAAGTCAGCTGGCCGCGAAACATCGAGTAAAAAACCCTGCTCGCCATCAGAAATGACGAACATATCAAACATGTACTTGCCTTGCGGGGTCAACATGGCCGCAAAAATAGCTTGTTTGTCAGTGGCTTTGTTCACGTCGTTGGTCAAAAGGCCATTGAGTAGATTCGCGGCATCAGCACCTTTCACAGCCACAACTCCACGGCTCGACAGATGTGTCAGGCTCATTGGCTTAGCAGATCAGCAAAATAAGCGTTGGCGCGCATGAGTGCATCAACGATTCCTGGCTCTAAGCTGGCATGGCCAGCATCGCCAATGATCTCCAATTCCGCTTGTGGCCAAGCCCGCTTAAGGGCCCACGCTGACGACATTGGAGTCAACAAATCATAGCGACCGTGCACAATACGGGCAGGAATAGATTTGATTGCCGCAACATTCTCAATAATCCAATTGTCGGTGGGCAAAAACCCGCCGTTGATAAAATAGTGATTTTCGATACGTGCGAACGCCGTTACAAATTGATCATCCTCAAAGCGGGTCGGGCGGGCATCGGCCCCTCGCATCGACAAGCAATCGCCTTCCCACCGCGCCCAAGCACGCGCAGCCAATATCCGCTCGTCACGATCGTCACCAAACAGCCGTCGATTGAACGCCGCCAGCAATTCATGCTGTTCGTCTTGAGGGATCACACTGACGTAGCGCTCATAGGAGTCTGGGAAAATATTGTGCGCACCGCTTTGATAGAACCAGTCGATTTCGTGCTTAGTGACGAGGAATATGCCGCGAAGTGTCAAACTCATCACTCGGTCTGGATGTTTAATAGCGTAAACCAGTGCGAGGGTTGAACCCCATGAACCACCAAATACGGCCCATTTTTCAATCCCAAGATGCACACGTAATTTCTCGATATCGTCCACTAAATCCCAAGTTGTGTTGCCTTCTACTTGCGCATGGGGTTGTGATTTTCCACAACCGCGCTGGTCAAACAAAATCATGTGCCAACGTCGGGGATCAAAAAAACGACGCATATCCGGGCTGATCCCGCCGCCCGGGCCGCCATGCAAACACAAAACAGGAATGCCAGCTGGATCGCCGACTTTCTCGAAATAAAGCGTATGCAACTCGCTAACACTTAAAAAATCAGTCTCATAAGGTTCGAGCTGCGGGAAAAGAGTTCGGCGAATAGAAGCAGAATCAGCCATATTTTGGTCGGACTTCTTGTTTGAACGGAGGTATGCAAGGAGACCTAAGCAGTTGTACGAAGCAGAGCAAGGGGCAGAGCATTTCAACACTGAATCCCCCGCGTGACACTCCGCCCCTGCCGTCCTATGTCATGGGGACAATGACAGCCAAAGAAACCCCCCAAGACGCATTCAAGCGTGTGATTTCCCACACGGCGCGTGCGCTGTCGCGGACGCAAGACGTTGAGGTGACGTTCGCTGCCGATGGACCCAGCGTTGCTGGGACGCGCATTAACTTGCCTCATCCGGCACGGGCACTTGGCGAAACTGAAGTAGCCCGATTGCGAGGTCACGCAGATGGCGCGGCATTGCGTCTAGCTCATCACGATGCGCGCGCTTATCAAGCCGCAATCCCGATTGGGCCGCGCGCCAAAGCGCTCTATGAAGTAGCCGAAAAGGTGCGCATCGAAGCAATTGGTGCATTAGCGATGCCTGGCGTGTCAAACAATTTGACGGCCGCCTTAATCGAAACATGCGAGAAGAAAGGTTACTCGCGCATGCATGATCGCCAGATGGCTCCTCTGGCGGATGCACTTGGCCTTCTGCTGCGCGAGAAGCTGACAGGCCTTGCTATACCTGAAGTCGGCAAAGGCATCGTCGAACTTTGGCGTTCGGAGGTCGAAAGCAAGGCCGGAGAGACAATATCAAGGCTCATCAATAGCTTGGGTGATCAGAATGTCTTTGCACAGGTTACACGTGACCTAATTCGCGATCTCGACTTGGGCGACGAGCTAGGCAAAGAGCCGGACCCCAATGACGAAGACGGCGAAGAGCCCGAAGGTGCCGACCAGCCCCCGCCTGCTTCCGAACAAGGTGATGATCAGGACGATGAAGGCGGTCAGCAGCAAGAAGACAGCCAGCGCGGCGACAGCGACGGCAGCGAACAGGAAGAAACACAAGTTCGCGTCGAGGCTGACGATGGTGACACTCCCGAAGACAACGAAAGCGATGTTGATGACGGCACAACGCCTGTGCGACCGAACTTTCGTCCCACTGATGGCGATGGCTTCCAATACAAAGTGTTCACCAAGGCGCATGACGAGACTATTGGCGCCGAGGAATTATGTGATACCGAGGAACTAACGCGGCTGCGCGCTTACCTTGATGCACAACTGACCCAATTGCAGGGCGTCGTCGGACGCCTCGCCAACCGCCTGCAACGCCGCCTGATGGCGCAGCAAAACCGCAGTTGGCAGTTTGACCTCGAAGAAGGGGTGCTGGACGTCGCCCGTCTGTCGCGTGTCGTTACAGAGCCCTTGGCACCACTGACATTCAAACAGGAAGACGATACAGATTTTCGCGATACTGTGGTGACCTTGCTGCTCGATAACTCAGGCTCAATGCGCGGGCGCCCCATTATGATTGCGGCGATTTGTGCAGATATTCTGGCGCGGACGTTAGAGCGGTGCGGCGTTAAGACCGAAATATTGGGCTTTACGACGAAGGCGTGGAAGGGCGGACAAGCGCGAGATACCTGGATGAAGTCCGGTAAACCGCCAAATCCTGGCCGTCTTAACGACTTGCGCCATATCATTTACAAATCCGCCGACGCCCCATGGCGTCGTGCCCGCCGCAATCTTGGCCTGATGATGCGCGAGGGTTTACTTAAGGAAAATATTGACGGCGAAGCACTCGATTGGGCACATGATCGCTTGCTGGCTCGCCCTGAACAACGCCGTATCTTGATGGTTATTTCAGACGGCGCGCCTGTCGATGATAGTACATTGTCTGTCAATTCAGGTGGATATCTTGAGCGACATTTGCGCGATACAATATCAAAAATTCAAGACTATAGCCCCGTTGAGTTGATAGCCATTGGCATAGGCCATGATGTAACCCGCTATTATTCGCGCGCGGTGACAATTGTGGACGCGGAGCAATTGGGTGGCGCGATTGTCGATAAACTAGCGGAACTGTTTGAAGAAGAACCAAAGGCGACCAGAATGGCACGCGCAGCACCAGCTCGCAGCGGCGGTCGAATGGGTTCGCGGCCAGTTCGATAGAACATCGTTAGGACCACGCAGCGCTTGCTGCGCTACTTTTGGCGGCAAGTAATAGTATCGGCTGTATGATGCATCTCATTGGTTTGATCGCCGGAGCGAGCGCGTCCCACACACAAGACTGCTGGCTTTGGGAGCGCGGCATACCAATGCCGCTTCTCACCAAAGAGCGGCACTGGTATGCCGCGCTCCACACTTTTAAGCAATTTTATGCCACAACACATGTCTAATTTTGGTCTCAACAATCACAGTCAGGGGTTTCTCTGTAGTCTGGCGCGTAAGAAACCCAATCAGGTCGAGCATAAAACCAGGCCACTTCATTGCGCTGTTGGCACGCTTCATTCCGTAATCGTAGCAAAGTCGCCTATCAAGTTAAGTCTTGACCTCTTTGGGATCGCCCATTTTTACCATCCACGCGCCCAAATAGTATAAAACAATCAGAGGTATCGCCAACGACAACTGGCTGATAACGTCAGGTGGGGTTACCACGGCTGCGACAACAAAAATCCCGAAAATGGCATATCGCCCGTTCTTAAGCCACGTCTCGCCGTCGACAAGTCCCGCGCGGCCAAGCAGAAGTTGCACAACTGGCAATTGAAAGCAGCCACCAAATCCTAAAATTAGTGTCGTGATCATCCCGACATATTCAGAGATTTTGCCTTGATAAAACACACTGACACCACCCGTGCCAGCGGATAACTCTTGGCGCAACGAAAATTGCATCACCATAGGCATAACAACAAAATAAGCCATGGCAGCCCCCATCGTGAAAAGGATTGGAGCCATTAGAAGAAATGGTGTGAACGCCTTTTTCTCGTGGCTATAGAGGCCAGGAGCTACAAAGCGGTAAAGTTGAAACGAAATCATTGGAAACGCTAAGAAAATGCCGCCAAACAAAGCGACTTTGATCTGAGTGAGAAAAGCTTCCAGCGGTGCCGTATAAATCAGGCCCATACCACTTTTTAAGGCGGAAGCACCTTTTACGGCGATCACAGCGTTTTCATAAGGCAGAAGTAAGCCTCGCAGCAGATAATGCCAAAACGCAAAACAAATCACAAAGCCGATGACGATAGAACCCACACTCCATAACAAGCGGTCGCGCAGCTCACTTAGGTGTTCCAGCAAAGGCGCGCGCGTTCCCTCAATCGCGGCTTCATCAGCATCATAATGTGCAGCCTTGACTTCTTCGGCGTCAGTTTGGGGAATGATGTCGGTCATGCCGGGCTATCTTCAACAACTTTTTTAGCACGAGGCTTGCGCACTTTTTTCGGTTTCTCGGCAGACGTGATGTCAGGTTCGACCAACGGTGTCATCAATGGATGCTCCGCCGGAACTGGCGTGAATGGGTCGCTGTCAGTGCTATGGCGCGTATCAAAAGGCTTGCTCAATTCGTCCCTAATCTCTTGAAGGGGGTTACTGTCACGCAGCGCTTCAACTTCTTTGCGCAATTCATCCAGCTCGGCTTGGCGCGCCATTTCATCGAAGGTAGCGCGAAAGTCAGCCGCCATCCCACGCATTTTACTCATCCATTGCCCAGCTTTGCGCATCAAGAGGGGGAGCTCTTTTGGTCCAACAACCAAAAGCCCGATAACTCCAATCAAAATCAGCTCTTGAAAGCCGATTGAATCAAACATTTATGCCTACTCCAACGCGTGAGCCAGGTGCCACACGCCCGTCCCGCATCTATCATGAAAAAGCGACACAAGAGTGCCGAAACGTCAGGCTTCAAGCCTCAGTCTTGGCTTTGGTTGACGTTGTTGCATCTACAGTCATGCTATCATTAACTTTTTCAGCTTCCTTGGCAGCATCGGTTTTGTCGTCCGCCATGCCGGCACGGAAACCCTTTATGCCTTCAGCAGCGTCTTTCATGATTGCAGACAATTTTCCGCGGCCACCAAATACCAACAAACCAACGGCACCAACGATCAGCCAGTGCATCAAGCTCATTCCGCCCATGTTATCCTCCAGTGCAAAAATGGTCATCGCAGCAAGTTGCGATCTAACACGTTACATAAGCCACCAAGGCCTGTCATGCCAGACACTTGCTGTAACGATTAGATGAACTTTGTTTTAGCTATTCAGCCTCAAGACTCAAAAAAGTCCTTTGTGAAGTCAATGCCCTCATCGCGATCATCAATCGTGCCGCCATCGTCGTCCATATCAGGGCTGGCCATTGGACGGGGAATCTCGAAATCTGGTGGTAGGCGAGCATCCAGCAAGCCTTGAGCCTGAAGGTCGGCTTTGCCGGGCAAATCATCTAGCCGAGCAAGATTGAAATGGCTTAAGAAGTCTGGCGTTGTTTTATAGGTCAATGGCTTACCCGGCGATTGGCGACGCACCCCTGCCCTTACCCAGCCAATCTCCATCAACAAATCCAACGTCCCACGTCCAACAGCCACGCCCCGCACATCTTCGATATCACCGCGCGTGCAAGGCTGATGATAAGCAATAATAGCGAGCGTCTCCATGGCGGCGCGCGACAACTTACGTGGTTCCTCACGGCGCTCCTCCATGAGGTACGCCAAATCCGGTGCCGTTTGGAAACGCCAACCACCGGCAACTTCCATTAGGGTCACGCCACGACCAACATAGCGTCGCTTGAGGCGCGCCAGAGCCCCTCCAACGTCAGTTCCCTGCGGCAAGCGCGCGACCAGCGCAGCAGCTTGAACAGGCTGGGCGCTGGCAAACAGCAACGCTTCTACCATGCGGTCGCTTTCAGGTGCTGGATCAGCTGAAAGATCGGCTCGCTCGACCAAATCATATACTGGCTTAGCGCGTGCAATGGCTCTGACGGCTTTGCTAATTGCATCAGCCGAGGTACGGGCCGCTTCCAAATTGTCGTCGCTTGGCTCACTCATAAGCGCTGCCTTTAACATAAAGAGGCGCATTTGGCTCAAGTTGTCGAACCAACACATTGCCTTGTTTGGCTAACTCAAGGCTAGCGGCCACGAGGCTTGCATACCGCGACGCAAGTGTCGGCACATGGGCACGAAAGTCGCGGTCACGTGGCGCGTAGTCGCCCAATAACTTCCAGTCTTTGGCTTTAGGTGCCGATGCCTCCAGCCGCTTTCGGGCGTCATCCAAAGAATAAACCGGCCA
The DNA here is from genome assembly GCA_043721175.1 of Alphaproteobacteria bacterium. GTDB lineage: Bacteria > Pseudomonadota > Alphaproteobacteria > Caulobacterales > Aquidulcibacteraceae > Aquidulcibacter. The sequence goes on along the minus strand of JAYSRI010000197.1, from coordinate 491 downwards.
CGTTCGGACTTCGTGCCGCACAGGCGTGGCACGGACGCGTTGACTGGCATAGGCACGCAGGAGGTCCAGCATATCAGCCTGCCACAACGAAACCTGATTGACGTTGATTGATTCAGGCGCGCCACGCACAAAGACGTCAACTTGGGTCTGGGGCCGCTGGTATAAATTTTCTCCCGCAAGCCTTAAGGCATCTAGCCGCATCAAGCGCCAAGCCAAATGAGCGGCAATGTCTTCAACTGGCTGCTCGCCAGCTTGCCGCTCTTTTTTGGGTAACAATAGCCGAGACTTCAAATAGGCAAGCCATGAGGCCATCACCAGATAATCTGCCGCCAAATCAATACGAGTTGACCGCAAAACAGTAATAAACTCGAGATATTGCTCCGCTAGCTTGAGAATAGAAATTCGGCGCAAGTCGACTTTTTGCTCGCGTGCAAGACCAAGTAACACATGAAGTGGGCCTTCATAGCCATCCAAATCAACGCTGAAAGCGG
>JAYSRI010000196.1:0-11762 GCA_043721175.1 Alphaproteobacteria bacterium | reverse complement strand
TTTTTGACTATCCCCGTGGCCTGATGAGCGCCTCAAAAGGTGACGTCATCAGGCCAATTTGGGTAGTTTTTGTCGTGGATTTAGCTGCCGTAAATCGCGACTGAATAGTAGCAAACACTTGTCGAGCACTTCGCCATCGACACGTTCATTCGGTATTGCCCGCCAGATTTGCCCGATACACTCACGACTGGTTTGTCATCGTCCAATAGGTCGCGATCAACAACATCTCCGTCGCTGTCATACAATGTAATGTCCAAGTCGGAGCAGTCATTGTCGCAAACTCCAACGAGCTTATAGCTGCGGCCACCCTGCAGAGTTACCGTATAATTGTCGCTGTCGCCTTCGTTGAGCAGATCATTGTCAGGGCCGCGAACTAGGCGATAATTGTTTGGCACATAAGAATCACGCGCCATGCTAAGCTGGTTGGATAATTGGCGAATGATCTCGCCTGATTGTGCATAAGCCGCTGGTGCAACAGCCATCGCGCCAAATGCAACGGCAGTCAAAAGTACTTTCTTCAACATACTCTAATCCTCACTGATTTTGGTAGACAATGTTGGTTTTTGGCACCTTGCCACGAATTAAACCACACAGCCCCCGATTGTCCCGTAATTACTTTAATGTTTCCCGCGGGTTTGACCATCCCTTTTTTAGGGGTACTCGACAATATTTCTCATATTATTAAATGCACGACTTTGGCAGCTTCGAGCTGCGACCAATTGGGAAACCACTCGTCTGCCAATTCTTCGGCGCGGGCAATGATTTTATCCAAGTGCGGGTTCTTGGGCATATTACGTGCTGCAATGGCTTGTAATTCCTCAATGGTCGGAACGCGCCATGTTTGCCGCGCTTTGGCGAGACGATCGGCAAAGTCTTGCAGCAGCTGGTGTGCCGCTTTTTCCATGAGTGCAGGCCCTGGGATATGTATCCCTTTGACCATTTGCGCCGGTGGGTGCCTCAAATCGCGCACTACCTTGACCCACGACAAGCAACGCAGGATCAAAAATGTGAAGTCAAACTCCCACCACTTAAAGCCTTGGCGGGCAGCATTTGGAAAAGCGTGATGGTTATTATGCCAACCTTCGCCCATCGTCATTATCGCGAGCATCCAGTTATTGCGCGAGTGATCTCCCGTCACAAACCGCTGGCGGCCATGCACATGAGCCAGAGAATTGATGCAAAAAGTGGCGTGATAACAGGCAATGAGGCTCCAGATGTAGCCAACGACCAATCCAGACCAACCAAAAACCGCCCAAACTAAAACACCCAACAAGACAGGCGGCAAATAAGGGTTACGCTCGAGCCAAACCAATTCAGGGTATTGAGCGAAATCGGCGATTCCATCGTAATCAGTCGCATGATTTTTTTGGTCTATCACCCAACCAAAGTGGGCATACCAAAATGATGTGCGCGCAGGGGAATGCACATCGTGTTCAGTGTCGGAATGGCGATGGTGCTGACGGTGATGGGACGCCCACCACAGAATCCCACGCTGTGCGGAGGTTTGAGCAATGAAAGCCAAAATGAACTGGAATGTCCGCCCGGTCTTAAATGACTTGTGGGCAAAATAACGATGATAGCCCGCTGTGATGCCAAACATTCGGAAGATATAAAGCGCCAAACATAATAAGAGATCAGCTGCATGTACCCCTGTAAAAATGGCAGCCAAAGCGCTGATGTGGAGTATGATAAAAGGTACCGCATTGGGAGTTTGTGTATCATTGTGTGACTTGATCGCGCCGACAGCCATTTTATTGTCCGAATTCAACGTCATTAATCCCTCCTAGCAGTTTGCTCTTGGAGGCAATCACCCAGTTGCCCAAGTGTTAATGCGCTGCGCAACGTTCGTGAAGTGGCCGCACGGAAAAACTTGTCGTTAGTTTCTCGCCGCTAATAGGATGCCAAAGTGTGTACTGGCACATGGTCATGCCAGAAATTTTGAACTAGAATCTCTCCCGAAACTGAAGGACACATTTTATGGATATCAAGAAAATCCCCCCTGGTCTCGATATGCCCAATGACATTAACGTTGTGATCGAGGTTCCATTGGGTGGCGAGCCGATCAAATACGAAATTGATAAAGCGTCTGGTGCGATGTTTGTGGATCGGTTTTTGTATACGCCCATGCGTTACCCGACTAATTATGGCTTCATCCCCGGCACTCTTTCAGGCGATGGCGATCCGGTAGATGTCCTGTGTATTGGACGTCGGCCGTTGATCCCCGGCTGCGTGCTGCGTGTCAAGCCAATTGGCGTTTTGTTGATGGAGGATCAAGCTGGAATCGACGAAAAAATCTTGGCAGTGCCAATTCCAAAATTGACGGCATTCTACGATGGCGTTGACAGCTATAGCGACTTGCCACCCATCCAGATCGCCCAGATTGAGCACTTCTTCGCCCACTATAAAGACTTGGAACCCGGTAAGTGGACGAAGTTACAAGGCTGGAAGGGGGCTGACATCGCCAAGCAAATGATCATGGAAGGCGTTGAGCGCGCTGACGCCGCAGGGTATGGCTACGTTGCCTAACTCAACATGGCCGTGTTTCAAGTTGAAAACACCCGTGCATTTAGTTCAGCACTTTCCAGACCCCACGCATTGGATAGGCCCATTGCGAAGAGGTCATGCAAATTGTTGGCCGGGGTGACATCGCGGTTTTGATACAAATTTGTGAGACCTGGCCAGTCGCCCAGCATTTCGCCGCCTTTGACGGCACCGCCAAGAATAAAGGCGGCCCCACCAGTTCCGTGGTCGGTACCGCCTGTGCCGTTGACGCGAGCTGTGCGGCCAAACTCAGTGGCTATCACCACCGTTGTTTGAGCCCAGAGGCTGCCAAGGCCAGTTCTTAAAGTTGTGATGGCATTGTCCAATTGGGTCAGGCGATTGGCTAGTTGCCCTTGCGCGCCGCCTTGGCCTGCGTGCGTGTCCCAACCATCAAAAGACAAGACAGCTGCAGCCGGACCTTCGGGCGCCGATAATAACCGGGCTGCAGCAGTGGCCAGCGGCGTATAGGCAATTGCATTTCGCGCACCGCCACCGCCGATTTGATTGGAATCCAACATCGAAGCGGAACTGGAAGCAGTTTTGTCCGTTTCGATAGCCATGGTCAAAGCAGGCCCCAATAGTGTGTCGTCTGCATAAAGGTCCATCAGCCGGTTGAGGGTGTCCGCATCGCTTTGTTGCGCCAGCGGTGGCGCCCAAGAGCCTGTTTTTGCCGAACCTTTTAAGACCAATGGCACCGTGCGGCCTATGCCAATGCCTTCTTTAGTTGGTCCATTTGGTAACATGGCAATAGCGCGATTGAGCCAGCCAGTTTGGGTGCCATAGACGCGGCTAGCGCCTGATTCGAGCATATCTTGTCCGTCAAAGTGCGAGCGATCACGGTAAGGGCTGGCCGCAGCGTGCATGAACGATAGCTGCTGGCTCGTCCACAATTGGTGTAACCCTCGCAGTGATGGATGTAAGCCAAACCCGTCCTTGAGTAGAAGTGTGCCATTGGCACCACCGGGCGCATCAAGAGCAATCGCTCCGCGCAACCCCCCGTAAGCCGGATCGTTGTAAGGCACCACAGCACTCAGGCCGTCCATAGCACCTCGTAAAATAACAAAAACGAATTTGCCCTGTGCTAAATGGGTTTGGGCAAAGCTGGCGGTGCCGCCGAGCATGGACAATGACAAGCCTGAAAGGCCCATTTCGAGAAAAGATCGACGGTTTGTCATCGGCGTTGAAACTCCGGACTCATAAGCGCAATGACAATGCCTTGGCGGGCATCTTGAGCGCGGGATATAGCGGTTGTGGTGGCAGGCGTTAGCGCGGAACCCAAGGCTGCCTGGGCAAACGCCATGGGAGACGTCGTTTCACCTATGACATCGGCGGCTAAGTTGGACCAATCCACGCGCTTGAGAATAGCATCGGGCGCGGCCCAATTGTCCGCTGTATCGGGCCAACCTTTGGGACTGGGCGCGCGGAACGGTGTTTGACCCAATTGTTCAAACGTGCTGCGCAATGCTTGGGTGGACACAGTTTTGGTGCCGCTCGCTCGCAACGTCGAGATTAAAAACTCATTGGGGGATTTGAACTTTTGAGCTAGTGGGTTCCAGGCCTCTGGGCTGTAGGCCAATGTTCGGGCCAAGGCGGCCAGGTCGCCGTTGGTGGCGATAAAGTTTTGTTCAAGTCTTGCAACCAAAGAGTTTGGCGGCACGTCAGTTACAAAATGCACAGCAACAGCTTGGGCGATTCTACGCGCTGTTTGAGGGCGCGTTGCCAGCCAGCTCAGGATTTCCAAAGATTGACTTGCACCATTTGGCGCAAATGTCTTTTCCATAATTGTTCTAGGCCCCGGTTCATGGAGGGCGTCGATGAACACGACACTGCCTAAGGGTGCCGACATATTTGCTATACGTTGAGAATTTTGCGAACGGATTGTCCAGCCCGTTAAAGCGCGCGCAAATTCGGTCACATCGCCCTGGCTATAGCCACTATCAGCTCCGACCGTGTGCAATTCCAAAATTTCGCGTGCCAAATTCTCGTTCAGGCCGACCTCACGACAGCGGTTCATTGCCGAGGCAGCGGCCGGTGCATTGGGGCCAAATGACCGCGCCTGATCAAGATAGATCAACATGCCAGCATGGAGGCTGGATGCTTTTAGCAAATCCTCAAAACGGCCTAATACATTGGGGCGGATGGCCTCGCGTTCATAATTTCCTGCATAAAAAGTTGTTTGCAAGGACTTTGCCGCCATGGTCAGTCTATTTGACCAAAACAGTACCCATCGCTCCAGAAATGGAGAAGTGGTTGTGATGGCATGAGTCATGCGGGCCTCAATTTCATTTCCCATTGAGCGAAGCCCTGCATTGGCTGCCCGCATCAGATCGCCCGAAGCCGCTTTTGCATCCCTGAATTCAGGCATGGGGCTTTGCGCGGCCACGCGCGCTTGGCGGCGGGTTTGGCTATAAGCAAGAAAATTAGCGAAGGCCTGTTGGCTTGACGGTAAGTTTGGGCCTGAAATCTGCGCGGCTGCGGCGTTTCGGGTTTGGGCCAGCAACCAGCCTTTGGGGTCGTGTTCAATGCCCGAGATCTGACCCGGTATAGCACCAAGTCCAAATCTATTGGCGGCGATGGTGGCTTCTAAGCTCATGGTCACACTGTCTCCTCAACAAGTCTAACGCGGCGCTTTGGTGCTTCCGTCGAAGCCTAACTCATTTATATCGGCACACGCTCACCAAAAAGTGCCGAGCCAACTCGAACATGGGTCGCGCCAAACGCGATGGCTGTCTCAAAATCGTCGCTCATGCCCATGGATAGCGTTGCCAGCCCGTGGAGTTTCGCCAGCTTTTCAAGCAGCGCAAAGTGCATTGCAGCCTCTTCGTCGGCTGGCGGGATACACATCAAACCTGCTATTGTAAGGCGAAATTCCTCACGGCACTGGGTCAGGAAATGTGCCAACTCTGATGGCCACATCCCCGCTTTTTGCGGCTCTTCGCCCGTGTTTACCTGCACCAATAGCGTTGGCAGCGTGTGGCCTTGTGTTTGCAGTGCGCTCAAAGCGGCGGCGAGTTTGGGGCGGTCCAGTGTTTCAATCACGTCAAAAAGTGCAATCGCATCAGCCACTTTGTTTGTTTGTAGCGGCCCAATGAGGTGTAGTTGCAAATTAGGATAGTCGGCGCGCCGATGTGTCCAGCGCATTAGCGCTTCTTGCACCCTATTCTCACCAAACGTGCGCAAGCCAGTCGCGAGGGCAGCGTCAATCCGGTCGTCGGGTTGGACTTTTGAAACAGCGACCAGCGTTACAGCATCGGTTGTGTGTGTAGCCAGCGCGGCAGCTGACTTGATGCGGGCGGCGATTGCTGCGATGCGGTTTGAGATGTCCATAAGCCCGCTTCTATACAGATTGGTGCAATTTGAAAATCGACATGAAGGCCTCATGCCGCGCGTGCTGGTTTTGACTGATACTGTGCGTGGCTTTGATCTCGAAACGCAAACGAAGGCGTGGCCAATAGGGGCCGGATTTATTGAGCGCACTTACGGGCACATGCCCTCCAAGGCAATCAAATTCATTAGGACTACGAGGTACCCAACATTTCAAATGGCAACTTGTACGCCAAAACAAGCTCGTGCGTTAGGGCTGAATGGCGTGCACTGGCCGCATAATAAGCTACGCTTTCGTAAAAGGTCTGACGTTCAGGGTTTGGTCGAGACCTGCTCGGCGCATGGTGGTCTCGACATCGCAAGAGCGCATCAACAAGGTATCACCACCGTACTGCTGTCAGCGGTTTTCGCCAGTCAAAGTCCCAGTGTCGGCAAACCGTTAGGGCCGATCAGACTGGCGATTTTATGCCGCCGCTTTCCAAATATGTCGATTTATGGGTTGGCAGGCGTCAGCGAGCGGACGATCAAGCGCCTCGCACACACAGGGATATCAGGAATTGCGGGCGTCAGTTTTGTAAGTTGACGTTGGTTTGCCGGCAAAATAACCAGTTACTTAAAAACGGACAGCTGACTCAATCTTCACGCCAGGCTCACGGCTCTTGCGTTCATCGCGGCGCTGGGAAACACCCAACTGCTCATCGGGCAACGTCACCGCACCGCCGACGCGAAACTTGGGAGACACTTGGTAAAATGCACCCGCGCTGGCCCGTCCACTACTTTCTCCGGCCCGGGGTGCAAGTGCAGCGCGCGCTTCTTGGTTGACACCAAATGTCACACCCCACCGCGAACTCACAACTGCGGATGCACGAGTTTCTCCACGCGGCAACCACGAGTTTGCACCGTCGCGTACTTCTGAACCAAACGTAAAACGCTCGTACCAAGGTGCTTGCGCGGCTTGAGGTGCCGGTGTCGATGCGACTGGACGTAGCTCGCGCGCAGTTGCTGGGGCCGCAATTACACATGCAACCAGCCCGACCATTCCGCAAAGAGCACCCAACCGCACTGCCACTGTTTCAATCCTAAGTCACGCTTCCAAAGCATCTGCCGTTAACGATTATAGTCCAAACGTTAATGACGTGTTTACCCGCGTCAAAGAAACAATAATTGGCTCGAAAGTGCAAGTCTGCTGCACCGCTTGATGGAGATTATGTCGACAGCCGTGGCGATTCTGCAACGTTTGGATGTCGCAGACGTAAAACGCGACTAGAGTTTCCTCAAAACCAAAACACTTACAAGCCTAGCGCTGTGCATTCTTCCTGTTATAAGCACGTTGTTTCCGTCCGGGGCGGGCGGGGTGGTTCAGTTTGGAGCATGCCAATGCGCGTTGTCGCGCCTATCATCATCGTCGCGATTGCCATGACATCCGGTTTGGGTGCGTGCGCAACAAAAAGAGATTCGTCGTCGACAGCTACATCGGGCGCCTCTGCTAGTTCAGGCGCGCCCAAACGGGCAACGCGCGTGCGCGCTGGTCGCTCAACAGGTGAAGCCGGAATTGGTGTTAATGCTTATTTGTGGCGCGCAACGCTCGACACGCTCAGCTTCATGCCACTCGCAGATTCTGATCCGTTCGGTGGGACTTACGCAACCGAATGGTATGCAATAGCAGAAAAGCCGGACGAGCGCTTTAAGGTGCAGGTCTATATTCTCGATACGCGCTTGCGTGCCGATGGTTTGGCAGTGCAGGTGTTTCGTCAAACACGCGACGGTAGCGGCTGGGTTGATGCCAGTGTGGACGCCGATACAGCGATCCAAATCGAAAACTCAATTCTAACGCGTGCACGTCAACTTCGGATTGCCCAGCTAGAAACACGCTAAGTTCTGGGTCAATTGGCCTTTTAGCGTTTTTGGGGATGATAGAGGTTTTAGATGGCTGCCAGATATAATCACCGTGAAGTCGAGCCGCGTCAGCGCGCGCGGTGGAATGCAGCGCGTTTGTTTGAAGCCGGTGCTCCCGATCCAGCGCGTTCAAAATGCTATGTCCTAGAGATGTTCCCTTATCCCTCCGGACGCATTCACATCGGCCACGCTCGCAACTACGCTATGGGTGACGTGATTGCACGCCGTCGCCGCGCGGCTGGCGATCAAGTGCTTCATCCAATGGGTTGGGACGCCTTTGGGTTGCCGGCCGAGAATGCAGCGCGCGAACGCGGGGCACATCCTGGCGAATGGACACGCCAAAATATTGCAACCATGCGCACCCAGCTTCAGCAACTAGGGTTTGCCATTGATTGGTCACGTGAGTTTGCAACATGTGAACCCAGCTATTATCGCCACCAACAAGCAATGTTTCTTGATTTTCTTGAGGCTGGTCTGGTTTACCGGAAGAAAACCAAAGTAAATTGGGATCCTGAAGAGAATACTGTGCTCGCCAATGAGCAAGTCGTGGATGGTCGAGGTTGGCGGTCAGGCGCGTTAGTTGAGCAGCGTTATCTTGAGCAATGGATGTTCGCGATCACAAAGTTTGGCGAGGAGCTCGTTACGGCTCTGGAAGATATGCCCGGTTGGCCCGAAAAAGTCCGCACGATGCAAAACAATTGGATCGGACGTTCGGAAGGTTTGCGCTTCAGTTTTGCCTTTGATCAGGCGACACCAAGCCCAATTGGTGGTGGCCTAGAAGTCTACACGACTCGACCCGATACTTTGTTCGGTGCCTCGTTTGCGGGAATTTCGGTTGATCATCCGCTAGCGCTTGAACTCGCCAAATCAAGCGCTGCGCTAGAAGAATTTAGCGCGTCATGTCGACGGGCTGGAACCTCAGAAGAGGCCGTCGAAACCCAGGAGAAGCGCGGCTTTGATACGGGCCTGCGGGTTGTCCATCCGTTCGACGCTACTCAGACTCTTCCGGTCTGGATCGCGAATTTTGTGCTCATGGACTATGGTACCGGCGCGATCTTTGCTTGCCCTGCGCACGACCAGCGTGACCTAGATTTCGCCCGAAAATATGGCCTCGAGGTGCTACCTGTCGTGTTGCCGGATGGTGCGCAGCCCGATGCTATGAATATTACTGACACGGCTTATGTCGGTGCTGGTTCCATATTCAATTCTGGCTTTTTGGACGGGATGGACATTGACGCTGCCAAAGCGGCGGCCATCGACAAAATGGAAGCGTTGGAAACCGGCAAGCGCACAGTGAATTTTCGATTGCGCGATTGGGGTGTATCGCGCCAGCGTTATTGGGGCTGCCCGATCCCGATCATTCATTGCAAAGCGTGTGGCACCGTGGGGGTGCCTCTAGATCAACTGCCAGTGACATTGCCTGACGATGTGACGTTTGCTCGCCCCGGCAACCCGCTGGATCACCATCCAACTTGGAAGCATGTCGATTGCCCAAAATGTGGTGCGTCAGCCACGCGTGAAACCGACACATTGGATACTTTTGTTGATTCGTCGTGGTATTGGGCGCGCTTTTGCGGTCAACCAACAGACAGGCCAACTGACTTGGAGGCCGTCAATCATTGGCTGCCAGTCGATCACTATATCGGCGGCATTGAACATGCGGTGCTGCATTTGCTGTACTCGCGGTTTTTCGCGCGCGCCATGAAAGTCACCGGACACCAACCCACTAGTGAACCATTCGCACGATTGTTTACCCAAGGCATGGTCACGCACGCGACTTATAAATCTTCAGGGGGTGCGTGGGTTAGTCCAGCTGAGGTGGAAGATAGAGACGGTGTTTTGGTGGAAATCAAAACGGGACAGCCTGTCAAAGTTGGCCCAATTGAAAAAATGTCGAAGTCGAAGAAAAATACTGTCGACCCTGAAGACATCATCGACACCTACGGTGCGGACGTTGCCCGCCTTTTTGTGCTCTCTGATTCTCCCCCTGAACGGGATGTCGAGTGGTCAGAGAAGGGTGTCGAGGGTTCATGGCGCTTTGTGCAAAAGGTTTGGGCTGCTTTTGATGCAATACCGCACGGTGCGCCAGGACCGCTTTCTGTCGCAAACGGGGCGCTCGGGGTCGCGCTAGAATTGCGTCGTGCTGGACATAAAGCCATAGAAGCGATCACGTCAGCAATTGATGGATATCGATTTAATTCGGCCATTGCCTATGTCCACGAACTTGTTGGACATATTCGCCGAGCTGAAACGCTTAATGCGCCTGAAATGATAGCGGCCCGCGCCGAAGTCTTGGGTATTTTAGCGCGCCTCATGCAGCCATTTACGCCACATTTGTGCGACGAGGCGTGGGCGCGTCTGGGTGGTGAGGGTTTTTGTGCTCAAGCACCTTGGCCGGTAGCGGACCGTGATTTGTTGATTGAAAATAACGTGACGATGCCTGTGCAAGTTAATGGCAAAAAGCGTGGCGAAATCGTTGTCGAAAAAGGGTTGTCGCGCGATGAACTACAAGCCAAGGCATTAGACTGCCCCGAAGCGGCGCCCTTTCTAAATGGACAAAGCATTGCTAAGGTCATCGTGGTCCCCGACCGCATCATCAATATTGTGACAGGCTAGCACCATGACCCGACCGCCGATGTTGCAAAATTTGCTCAAAGCCAGTGTGCTCAGCTTTGTTTTGATGGCGAGTGGCTGTGGTTTCAGCCCCGTTTACGGGATCAATGGGGCTGGTATCGGACCCGTAACAATCGCCCAGATTGACGGCCGCGCAGGCTATTTCCTGCACCAAGAACTTGATCGGCACGCCAGCCTTGAAGGCGGTTCAACACCAGCTCGCACACTGACAGTGAAAGTGTTGACGCGTTTTGAATCAGCCGCCTTAGCGGTCGATGGATTGTCAGGGCGAACCTTGTTGTCTTTGACCGCAAACTATAGCTTGGAAGCTGCCAATGGTGGTCCGCCCCTTGTTGGAACAGTTTCGACCACAGTTGGTTATGAAAGTCTTGATCAGGCTTACGGGGATGTGGCATTACAAGCTGACGCCGAGCAGCGCGCATCGACACAAGTTGCCAGCCGCATTTGGGCAGATATTCAGCGACAAACGCGGCTTGCGCGGTGAAGCTGGCTGGCAACGCAGCACAAAAAGCGGCACAAAAGGAATTATCGCCGCGCTTTGTGATGCTGTCTGGTCCCGATTCGGGGGTGTTGCGCCGATTGGCCGTATCAATTGGCGAGCGCCACTTAAAAGCCAATTCATCTCTTGAAGTAAAAAGATTTTCAGAAGACGATGTGCGTTCTGACCCAGGGGGGGTGGAGGAAGCCATTTCATCCCCATCGCTATTTGGTGGTGCAGCAATCGCCCAAGTTCGTGTCGGCAATGAGCGCGACGCGGGTTCGGTAGCCGCTTTACTAGACAATGTGGACAAAGGCGGACCAATGCCGGAAGGCGTTTTGATACTCACAGTTGGCGAGCTAAGCGGTACCTCAAAAAGCCGTAAAATGTTTGAAGCCTCTAAACACGCTTGGTCTTTGCAGTTTTACGAGAGCACGCGCGATGAACTTGCAAATATTGCACGCATGGAAGCCAATGAAGCTGGCGTCAAATTAGAGCCTGATGCGCTCGGCTTAATCCTTGAAACTGTCGCACAGGATAGTGATTCCATTGCCGCCGAAGTGGCTAAACTTGCGATTTACGCAGGAGCAAGTGGGGTTATCGATGTTGAGGCAGTACGCGAAGTCGGTTCAGGCGGGCGAGAAGCTGGCATAGATGACGCGATAGACGCGGCGTTTGGCGGCCTGTCCGCGCTAATGGCAACGCGCCTTGAACAAGCGCTGGAAAGTGGGGTGGCTGTTGTTCCCATCGTCAATGCCATTGGCCGCCACATCCGGATGCTGTTGCAAATTCAAGCAGCTATTGCCAATGGCGCATCGGCGGGGGAGGCCGTTAAGAACCCGCGCCTGCGCGTCTTTTGGAAACGGCAAAGCGACGTGGTTCGTCAGGC
>JAYSRI010000195.1:0-4301 GCA_043721175.1 Alphaproteobacteria bacterium | reverse complement strand
CCCGCGTACCGGCAAAACGGCTTGCTGTCAGGTTTGCGCCAACAAAATCAGAGCCCGTCATGTCCGCTCCAGCAAAGTCAGCGCGGCTGAAATTTGATCCCGTCGCTTCAATACCACGCAGGCCCGTACCAACAAAAGCACCATTAGCGAAGTTTGAGCCATTCATTTCAGAATTAGACAGATCACCGCGATCAAAGCGCGCGCCGACAAAATTGCCGCCTGTCATTTCTGAACGTCGCATTTGAGAGCCCGAAAAGTTCGAGCCTGAAAAGTTTCCGCCTGACAGTCGGGCGTTATCCAGAGGGCGATTGGACATGTCGCATCCCGTGCACAAGCCAGAGAAACCCCGCGAAAACGTGACGGTGTTTGGTTTGCCGCGTTGGTCCCAAACCAAGGCGTGGCTAACGCCGGGAAGCACGCACGCAACAAACAGGGCCGGGACGAATTTTGACGACATAGTGTCTTATACCCCCCAGCCCATAATTTGCCACTTAAATGGCTGTAATGATTGCCTGACTTTGGCTTATGAAGCCGAGGTCGTTAGCGACAAGCTGCGACGCGCAAACCGCGTGGCAAGGTCGTTTCGGCATCACCACAGGCGCTGTTGAGTTGAGCTTGCGTGAGACCACGTGCTCGCGACATTTCCGCGCCCGAAATGTTAGCGCCAGTCATGTTGGCACCCGCAAAGTTGGAGCCAGAATAATAGCCACCAACCAGAACTGATTGAGCTAGATTAGCGCGGCCAAAATTGGCACCCGTTGCTCGCATGCCGTACATATTGGCGAGCGAAAGATCAGCGCTAGAGAAATTTGTACGATCGGCAGTCGCGAGGGACATGTCAGATTGACGAATGCGTGCACCCGACAAATTCTTGCCCGAAATGTCTTCATAGTCGAAGTCAGCTTGGAACAAGTTGCAGCCTGGGCAAGAACGGCCAGCTTTGACCGAGGCGATTTGGCTAGCATTCTGAGCGAATGCAGGGGCTGCGATTGCAGCTGTCATAAGGATGGCAATGGCGAGACGTTTCATTTTCGGACGCTCCAGCAGGTTAGGCGTTGATGTGCCACCAATGCTTGCAGGAATGATGCCGCGCGCGATTTGTGACGTTTCGTTGCAAGATTGAGAGCTGATAACTAGTCGTCAGAAACTCACAAACCCTTAAAACAAAGGCATTTTCAACCATTATCCTGATTCAGCTTTACCAATTCCTAACCAACCACAGGCATCGCACGCAAGGCCGCTGTGTGTGACTTGCACTGTGAAGTGTCCACATTCGGGGCAGGGGGCACCTTCGTAATGAGGTGTTCCCAAAGAATTTAGCATTCCAGAGTTGCTGAACGAGCGTTCTTTGGGACTCAATGTGGCCGTGTCACGAGGCAATCTTTCATGTGACAAAGGAAACGACACCAGATTGTCAGGTACGCTGCCGCGTGCAAAGCCCCGTGATACAAAGCGCGATGCATCTTGAGCAGGTTCGGGTGCGCCGGTATCGGTCACTGCACCTGAGAAGGCAAAATCGCTTGTTTCGGCCAAATCTTCCCGACCTAAATACGACACGGCCAATTCACGGAACAGATAATCAAGAATTGACGTCGCCCGCGAGATTGAATCATTCCCCTCAACGGCACCCGATGGCTCAAACCGCGTTCCTACAAAAGCGTCGACATATTCTTCAAGTGGCACGCCATATTGAAGTGCAATTGAAATTGCGATGGCAAAATTATTCATCAAAGAGCGGAAGGCAGCGCCTTCTTTGTGCATATCGATAAATATCTCACCGATCTCGCCGTCATCAAATTCACCAGTATGCAGATATACTTTATGGCCACCAACACTGGCCTTTTGAATATAGCCTTTACGGCGGTCGGGAAGACGGCGGCGTACATTGGGTTGGCTGATCAGGCGTTCCACAACGCGCTCGACCACTATTTCGACGCGCTCGATTTTTGGCTCTTCCGGGATACTACCATAGTGGGCCAATTCATAATTCGGTGTATTAAATTCCGTCGTTGGCAACGCGACTTGAAAACCTAGCAGGCCTATTTCATTGAGTTTTTGTGCTAAAAAGGGCAATATACTCCTACTATCTTCGCCCTTTTCAATGGTCAGTATGGCTGTCAAATTCTGGCGAATTGATAGCGGCAGTTGTCCTAGACCTTCAATTGTTTGATCTCGCGTTGGCGCTGCGAAGGTGTTGTCGAGCTTAGATAGCACATCCCAGTTATTGCCACTTCCTAAAATATGTCGGCTCGCCTGAGCCACATCTTGGGATGAAAACCCAAGTGCTGTCAGCACATCGAAGCCCGACGCCATTACATCTTCCAAGCGACACTGACACAAAGTCGCTACGTCTTCGGGGCCAAGAAGCCAAGGCGTTATCGCGCTGCGCAATTTATGGGCTTGGCCGAGATTTTCCTCTATTGCCAAGATCATATCATCGTCCATCCCGCGCTGCGTCAAAGCAGCAGCGTTGACGCCGGGGGCATTCAACAACGTTCGCGTACCGAGTAATTTGGCTTCGACATCGCGTTGGTCAATGCCCAATTCAACCAAGGCGCGGCAAACGGCTGGTCTTAAGGCAAATCCAGTTTGATCATGCCCAATGCTGACCTCGACAATCGGTCCCGCCAATGGCTCAATGCCAGCAGCGTCAGCACCGAGGGCGGTTAGGATCAATCGATTGCGACACGCGACAAAAATTGTGCTGTTCGAACGCTCCAACGTGCCACAAGCGTCAGCGCCAATGCGCGCCCCATTTTCGAGGCTGTTCAGCGCGTCGAGTAGAATCGACTGTCCGATAGGGCTGGAGTAGGAATGACCGCTTGCCGTGAGAAGACCACCACCGTCACAATAGCCGATCACAACGTCTGCATCGTCCTGACAAATGGCGCTCAAGACCAATCGCCAAACTGCTGCCACAGTCTCCAAACTTGTATCGATAGCGCATGTCTTGCTCGCTTCAGTTGGGAAGGCCGACAAAGCAATAACTATCAGTGGTGGATCGTTCCTTGGTTTGGCTGCGAAGGCAAAGTTGCAACCTGTTCTCGCACCTTCTAACAAAAGTTCGCCATCGACACGTGCGCTTGCGTTTAAGTCAAGTGTGACAGGCGGCAAGATCGGGCCGTCAATATAGCCGCCTTGGATTGTGCTGTTAAAATAACCGTGGCGCGCGTCATCAATAGCCTCATGCACAGCACCCGCAGGCGCACCGGCACGAAATGCGGCAGCGACTGCCTCTGCAAGAACTGGGTTGTCACGAGGATTGTCATGGCCTGCACCATGCGACCTTGCAACGGCTTGGCTGATCCGCGACAAACACCCACGCAGATTCTCTCGGCCAGTAGTCAGCGCTACAGCGTCAAACTGCGCTTGCTTACGTTGCAAGATTAAGGCTTTTACATTTTCAAATTCGACGAATTGGGGTTCAATATCTGTTGGTGGCGCGTCAAGTACGTTGAGCGCAAACAAAAGCCTCGGGGTGACACTGACTTGCCTAGCGAGTAAGCTGCACACCAGAAAATCACGACAAGCAACTCTCGCTTCTTCACTTTCAAACAGGCCGATGCCGCTTGCTTTCGTCGAAAGTAAGCTAGCGATTGTTGTAATAGTCTCTGATACTGAAGCCTTATCAGCTAGCTGATACAGCGTTCCAAATGCATGAACACAGTCAAGTGGCCATCTCGCGGGCGCAAATAGGGATGGTTCGTCAAACCCAGATGCTCGGGCCATTTCAGGCGCGTTGAGAAGGCGCGCGCGTGCGTCTTCATCCATTGCAAAGAAACTAGCGTTTTGGGGCATGGTGCCAACACCTCGAATCACTTGCGTTATGATCACCTTCATTTGCGCCTTAGAACAGCCCTTATCGCATGCTTTGTGCAGATACCAGGATGACCAATATGCCCCAAGCGCTTGATGGATTTTGCGGCGCAAGGCATATACCAAGCTCAGAAGGAAAAAAGTTGTGCTTTCAAAGATATTTACTTGGTGGAACGGCGCAACTTTGGGCGCGATGTTTGACATCGGCAAACGTGCAGACTTGATTGGTGAAGATGAGCAAGGCAATCGCTATTTCGAGGAACGCAAGCCAACGCTTGAGGGACGCAAGCGCCGTTATGTCATGTACAACGGGTATGCAGAGCCATCCCGTGTGCCCGTAGACTGGCATGGCTGGCTGCACCACACTTTCGAAGCTCCGCCAACAATTGAGCCATTTTTGTTGCAATCATGGGAAAAACCGCACCAACCTAATCTAACCGGGACAGTGTTTGCATATCACCCGAAAGGTAGTTTAGCGGCTGTGG
>JAYSRI010000194.1:0-1737 GCA_043721175.1 Alphaproteobacteria bacterium | reverse complement strand
TTGTTAGCGATCAGAACCCGTGATTGGCCATCTAGCATACGGTTGAGTTTGTCATTCCAAACCGCTGCTGCTGGCGGGCAAGGTGGCGCTCCATAGGTTGGGGCATTGGCGAATCCTTGAAAACTTTCCGCACCAAAACGCCAGCTGCCCGATTGTGTTTGACACCCCAATTTGGCTCTCCAACGCAAAGCCGAAAATTCGAGCGTTGTTGTGGGAGAGGAGTAGTGTTTGCGAATGCTTTGCCCATTTATCATCAGCGCTTCGACGCTCAGAGGCGGGGCATAAAGGGTCTTGGTTGCCAACGGGGCCAAGACGGCTGTGTTAGCACTATCGCGCGCCAGTTCGATCTGGCCCTTCTGATCTGTTAAAAACAACCCGCCGGACTTTGCTTTGGCAAGAGCGGGACGCGACTTTAACAGGCCCGTGATACGGCTCTCCTGTTCACCCAATGCACCACGGCACCCCATTTCCGTTTGAGGTCCTTCTGCGGTGAAGAAAAACCGATTATGGGCCAGAAAAATTCCTGTAATCGTGTTGCAGCCTGTCGTGCCGGTGTAGCTATTGCTGCTGAAGGACAATTTGGGCGCTGTACCTTCAAAAGGCTTTGCGCCGTCTATGGCAACAATTGACCAATTGCCCGCTAGCATCTCTTCTTCGTCCTTCAACTGCACACGTCGCCCCAAATTCATCACATGATCGTCAGAGGCCGCAATGATTGACTCAGCGACATCGTAGTTTTCGCCACCGCAGCAGCCGCCAAACGAGGGATTGCCCTTCATCAGCGCCATAAACTTAGCATTGTGCGCTGTTGCCTCGGGGGTGCAGGGTTTGATCTCCTGCACAACATCCCCGACCATTTCAATGCGTTCACCTCGCTGGCGCCAGCCACCTGTGACCGAGCCACAATCCTGTTCAGCCGTCCAATAGTCGGCTTCAAATGTGAGGAACTGGGTTTGGCGTCGTGTAGGGCTCATGTTAGCCAATGTGCCGTCTATCTCGCCAATGCCCCATATGGTGCCAGCCAAACCAATCGGGCGTGCAGCGGCGACAGTTTGCGCGTGCTGCGCGTCGGATGGGATGTCTCGCGTCAACACCATGGTTTTCTCTTTGTTTGTGACGATGAGTTGCCCGTCAGGCGAGAGCGCTATGCGCGGCCCGTAATATCCCATAATACTGCCGACCGCGGTCTCTTGCGCGTCCAGCTCACCGCATCCGACAGCGGTCGTCCAAATCATAGAGGTGTGATAACGCCCCGCTCGAAAATGGCCTTGCCCGCTAAAATCATTACACCCCACATTGCCACTAAAACCATTCGGAGTGAATGTTAGGCGTAGCGGGAAACTTCGGCCGCTAGAAGTGGCTTGCACAAGCGTCACCCCCGTGATCGACACAATCGACCAAGACCCCCAAATCTTTGCTCCCTGTGGCGGCGCGACTTCTGGCGCCGCCTTCTTGGCTGACTGACTGGCATCAGCCGCCTGATGGGGTCTCCGCTCTTGAGGTGAGCAGGCCATTACAGCCAAGCAAACCAAAACACTTCTGAATGTGCGCATCCCACTTTTCTCCCTTTACCTGCATGGCGTGTCAATATGGCGCAATTGGGTCGATGGCATGGGTCGCATAGGATGGGTGGGCGTGGCCCAATCAATGACTACGCTCCCGCCCGAAGAGGCGCGGTAGCCATTTCGCGGTTCAGTTACCTCTGCCTGCAATCATATAAACATATGTTTATGTCTT
>JAYSRI010000193.1:0-4310 GCA_043721175.1 Alphaproteobacteria bacterium | reverse complement strand
CATTTCAGGAAGTTTAACGCCCGCAGGTTTATCAGGCGCAATCGTCAGCGCCAGAAAAGTGGAGATTACCGACTCCCAGCAATTGCTGCGACCATTTTGGGCCGATAATCTGCGGGTTTCAGGCGATTTTGCGCGCAGCGGCATTGGCTTGAACGCCTTTTCATTTCGCCATGAGAATGTGCATTTGGTCGGCAATACCCAAATTTTATTTTCCCGCACGGGTAAGCCAAGCGTTGATATGGACGCCGATATAGACGGTGCATTCAGTGTCGGCACGTTGCTTGCTGCGTGGCCACGCGGATTTTTGCCAGAAACTCGTGAGAATATTCGCCGTCTGGTTCCAGCAGGAACGGCCGAGGTATCGCGTCTTTCACTCGCCATTCCTGCAAACCTGAAGCCAAAGCAAATTTTGCCAAAGTCTGCTATCAACTTAGACTTTGCTTTGCGCGACATCACAGTCACTTATTTGCAAGGCTTGAGTCCCATTACGAATATTGAGGGCATCGGTCATCTTCGTGGCGACAGCTTGATGATTGATATCCCCCATGGCCGGGTCGGAAATATTGAGCTGACGCAAGGTTTGGTAGAAATTCCCCAATTTATGGCGCACGGTGGACATGTGAACATTGGTGCCAACGTTGATGGCGATGTAGCTGATATCGTGAATGAAATTGATTTACCACCGTTGGCACTTCTATCAAAATCAAACATGGATCGGCAAAGGCTTTCTGGGAAAGGTAGTGGCCAGTTGGAGCTGACCATTCCGTTGAAGCCTAACTTACAGCCGGAGGAAATTGAGGTTACAGTTGCTGGGGACTTTCAAAATGCAGGACTTAGCCAAGTCTTCGCTGGTCTTGACGCCACCAATGCCACAGCTCGGCTGAGTGTTTTCGGCAAATTTATGTCGGTAACAGGAACCGCCCTAGTGGCAGGCAACCAGTTTGCGTTCGATTGGGGCAGCACGCGCGATGACGGTAACCGTTCCTCGTCGTCACTGTCCGCAAATGGCGATGTTGCGATTACTAGCCTCAAGGAAATGGGCCTTGATATCAACGCGTATGCAAGTGGGACCGCAGCGGTAACTGTCACGACGAGTTCGCAGGGGACACAATTTGGCGAAGGCCTTGTCAGAGCGGATTTCGACAATACAAACATTCGTTTGCCAGGTGATCTTTGGAGCAAGGATACGTCAAGTGCGGCTTCTTCGTCAGCGCGCCTGTACCCGCGTGAAGGAGGTGGTTGGAATTTGCAAGATGTTCGTTTCGATGCCAGCGGGGCGACATTACGTGGGGCTATCGATTTGGCTGAAAGTGGACGTTTAGTCGATGCGCGTTTTTCCAAAGTGATGATCGACAATGCGGGTGATTTGTCGGTCGATGTTACCCCCGGCGAGGCAGGGACTACAATTTCCTTGCGCGGCGCTTATTTGAATCTCAGTCCGTTTCTGAGCCAAAAGAACGTATCCGAGCAAGCCGTCAATGTATTTGATCGACCGCTCATTTTTAGTGCGGATATTGCCAAGGTCTCCACATCTTCTGAGCGATCTTTGACCAATGTGCATGCAGACATTGTTCGCGATTTGGTTGGTTGGCGGACTTTAACGGCAAACGGCGAGTCCGCTGCGGGGTCGTCGCAAATTTCACTAAAAGTTGAGCGCGATGGTCGTCGTTCGGTGAGTGGCACCATTAGTGACGCGGGCTTCTTTGCTCAATTGCTATATCCTGGTGCACCAATTTTGGGCGGGACAGGCACAATTGAAGGAGAACTCCCGGTTGTCGGGGCTAACAGTTCAGGAAGTTTGTCGTTCAAAGGTAAGGACATCAACTTTGCCCGCGAGGGAGCAACGCCCATTATGTTTGAACATGTCGTGTTGCCGATGGCCGTCAGCGGGGGCGTTATCACGTTGCGTGACGGGCAGGCAGATGGCGCGGCGTATACCGTAAAAGCCTCTGGTTTTGTTGATCTTGGCGCAGGTAGGCTTGATATTCGAGGGGTTGCGACACCAGGCGGCCTGAATCGCGTTTTGGCTGAGATACCGCTGTTAGGCACGATTTTAGGCGGCGGCGCTGATGAAGGTTTATTGGGTATGACGTTTAGGGCGAGCGGTGGTTTGCAATCACCCAAATTGCGTACCAATCCTATCTCGGCACTGGCACCGGGGCTTTTGCGTAAAATATTTGAAAGTGAAGCCCCCTTAAGTCCCCAACCTCGCTTCATTGTTCGATCGTTTGCAGGTGACCCAATCATAACGAAATGGCCCTATGGTCCAACCGAAGACATGAGTGAGGCCTTTCATTCAAATGGCGATAACGTAACGCTCGGCCCGCTACCTTAAGCTCGTCAGTTTTCGTCTAGTCCAATGTCCAAGCATGGCGCTGAATGGGTTAGTGCACCCACTGAGATCACATCAACCCCGGTTTCAGCAATCGCGCGCACCGTGCGCAGATTTACACCGCCTGATGCTTCAAGCAGGATTTTTCCGTCAACAAGCAACACAGCAGAACGAAGGTCATCCAAGCTGAAATTGTCGAGCATAATGCAAGTCGGTGCAAATGGGATCGCTTCTTCAAGCTGGAACAGGCTATCGACCTCAACTTCGATTGGCAAAAGATGGCCGGCATTGGCCTTTGCGCGCCTTAAAGCGTTTGAAACGCCACCTGCAGCAGCCACGTGATTATCTTTGATGAGAATTGCATCATCCAACGCAAAGCGGTGATTTGAGCCACCACCAAGACGCACAGCCTTTTTGGCGAGCGCACGCATACCTGGACTGGTTTTTCGAGTACAAGCAATCTTGGCCTTTGTGCCCTTAATCTCGGTGACAAACTGGGCTGTTAAACTGGCGATGCCGGACAATTGGCCGACAAAGTTCAGCATGACCCTCTCAGCCGTCAGAAGGCTTTGCGCTTTGCCTTGCAAGCGGGCAATCACATCTCCAGCCGCAATCACACTTCCATCTGGCGCGATGATTTCGATTTTTGCCGCTGGATCGATCAGCCGCAACGCTAGCGAGGCAGCGTCCAGCCCTGCAACCACCCCCGCCTGACGCGCTCGCATCACCCAGTGAGCCATAGTTTCTGGCACTATTGTTGCTGCGGTTGTAACATCACCGGCGCGCCCCAGGTCCTCGGCCAACGCCATGCGTACAATGGGTTCAATAATGGGGTCGGGGAGGGCTTGCACTTTTCAGATCGCCTTGTCGGTTGCCACAACTGGCCTTTGAGCTGATACAAATGAACGTTTGGCTGGGTCAATAGGCTCAGGGAAGTCCGACCTATAGTGACCGCCACGGCTCTCTTCACGCGCCAAAGCGCCGCTGGCAATGAGTCGGGCTGTTACAAGTTCATTGCTAAGGCCATTGTTTTGGCCCAATTCATCGATTGTGTTGACCAGGGTTTCAAGACCATGTTGATGGCGCACCACGCCTGCGTAGGCTGACATGGCCGTGCGCAGCAATTGCTTTTGATCAGCGTGTAAAGTTGGGGTTGGTTGAAAACTACCGCCTGCTTTTCCTGCGGGCTGGGCAAAGCGAAGACGGTCCGCCGCCCTGTTGGCAAACACGACTGCTTCTAACAAACTGTTTGATGCCAGTCGGTTAGCGCCATGAACACCCGTTGACGCGCATTCACCTATTGCAGATAAACCTGCCAATGTCGTTGCGCCCCACATGTCTGTTACAATACCGCCCATGTGATAGTGAGCGGCAGGCGTTACGGGAATAAGTGCAAAACGCGGATCGATGTGCGCCTTCATGCACGATGCAAACACCGTTGGAAATGCCTCAGGAAAATGGGTGCCTATGGCTTGGGTGCAATCTAGAAACGCCCCGCCTTCACCAGCAGACTCAATTGCGACAGCGCGCGCCACGATGTCGCGTGGTGCTAGGTCTTTTAGGGTATGATAGCGCTGCATAAAGGGCAATCCATCGCGATTGACAAGGATAGCGCCTTCACCCCGCAAGGCTTCTGTTGCAAGCGGGGCGGGGTTTACACAGATATTAATGGCCGTTGGGTGAAATTGCACAAACTCAGCATCGCCTATCAAGGCACCACATTTCGCAGCCATGCCGAGGCCTTGGCCTGCGGCCTCGATTGGGTTTGTGGTAACATTGAACAGGCCGCCGGAACCTCCGGTCGCGAACACTGTCTCGTCCGACTCTATGCGAACGTCGCGGCCATTTTGGCCATAAACTCCGCCGATGCGACCATCGTCATGTTGCAACAATGCGCGCGCAGACACGCCTTCAAGCATGGTGATATGCTCGCTTGCGCGCACGGCTTTGATGAGGCTTGCCATAATTTCACGCCCCG
>JAYSRI010000192.1:0-1740 GCA_043721175.1 Alphaproteobacteria bacterium | reverse complement strand
GCGGCGAAATGCGCCTGACAAGCTCGTCACCTGCGTCAATATCGACACCTGCATCCTTATAGGTCAGGCCATTTGAGTAGGGAGGTGAATGTGAGTCTGTCATCGCTCATGCTATGCTTCTGCGCAGCCACTACCGCAAGAGTTTGTTTCACGTTTGTGCGCAGTCAGGCTATAAGTCGAAGCGCATTTCAACGAAGGGAAAATCGAATTTGTGATGTCGTTGAACAAACAAAAGCCAAAATCTGTTTTGTCTCAGCATCACCTGAACTTTGGCGGGCCCAATTTCGCGCCTGAAACCTTTGTGCACAGCCCACAAAGCGAGCGCCCTTGGACGACATTGCGAACGTGGCAAGCGTGGCCTGGTGGCGTTTTCTGCTTGTGTGGAGAAGCAGGTTCAGGAAAGTCCCATCTCGCCAATATTTGGGCATCGGCCGCTGGTGCAACGGTAATTGTGGGGGCTGACCTTGATATGACGTTGGTTCAGGAACTGATAGCAATGCCCAGCCTCATTGCGCTGGTGGATGATGCCGATAAATGCAACGAAACTGCATTGTTTTCGTTACTGACGGCTCTAGAACGGCAAGGCGGTGCGGTTTTACTCGTATCCATCGCGCCGCCAAAATACTGGCCTGTTGACCTACCGGACTTAAAGTCGCGTTTGAACAGCCTTGCTTTTGACGTGATGACATCGCCAGAGCCAGACTTGTTGGCAAAGCTGATCATTCGTTATGCTGCGGCTACCGGGTTTCGTATCGATGTGACGGCCAGCGATTATCTGGCAGCACGGATCCCACGAACATTTGATGCGGCTCGCGATATTGTTGCATGTATGCAAGAAGTTGACCGATCAACGCTAAAGTCTCCTAAAGCACTGGTCCAACGCGCTCTACACGTACTTTACACATATGATGGCTATCAAGACCCTGAGACGACCCCCGATCTTTTCGAGAAGTGAGCCAGTTTACCAAACATGACTGCTACAATTGTTCTCCCATCTGAAAATACGACCTTAAACGACGGCACGACCTTGCGCGCGTCGGTGCTTGCAAAGCCGCCCGTTCGTACACCAAAAGTGCAGCGATCCGTGATGCGTGGTCCCGACCCACAACGCTATCTTAATCGGGAACTGTCGTGGCTAGACTTTAATGCGCGCGTGCTCGACGAGTCCGAAAATCAACAACACCCCATTATGGAGCGGCTGCGTTTCTTGGCGATTTGCGGCAGTAATCTTGATGAGTTTTATATGGTGCGCGTCTCAGGGCTACGCGAACAAATTCGTGATGGTATCAAGACACCAAGCCAAGATGGCCTGACCCCGGTTCAACAACTTGCCCGCATCGATAAGGTCGCGAGTGCGCTGATGGAACGCCAACAAAGCTGTTGGCGCGCCATTCATAGCGATATGCGTGAACTTGGCTTTGCTGTCGTTTCAGCAGAAGAAGCCGGCGAGATTGATCGCGAAACTTTGCGTGACGATTTCCTCACTCAGCTGTTCCCAATCCTAACGCCAATGGCGATTGATCCGGCCCATCCATTTCCCTTCATTCCAAACCTAGGTTTTACCGTAGCTTTTAGATTGCGGCGAGGCAGCGATAAGCGCTTAATGACCGCACTTGTGCCAGTCCCCATGCAAGCGCAGCGCTTCATGCCGCTACCGATCCAAGATGGCGTGCGGCGCTTTGTTGCTGTGGAAACAGCCATCCGGCTGTTCGCTGATGCGCTTTTTCCGGGATACGATGT
>JAYSRI010000191.1:0-4317 GCA_043721175.1 Alphaproteobacteria bacterium | reverse complement strand
CTTACCAAGCCGTCCTTGATCACCACGCTTTGGTGGCGACAATCAGCCTTGATGGCCGCTTCACCTTTGTGAATGACTTGTTTTGCAGCGTTAGCGGCTATGATCGTAGCGAATTGTTAGGGAGCCTTCAATCAATTCTTGAAACTGACTACCACCCCAAATCCTTTTTTCGGCAGATGCGTCTGACGTTAATGCGTGGGCACATGTGGCACAACGAAGTTTGCCATGGCGCCAAGTGTGGTGCGCAATTTTGGGTCGACATGACAATTGTTCCCGTTTTGGATGCGTGTGGTCGATCAGAGCGCTTTGTGTCGGTAAGCTACGACATCACTGAACGCAAACAAACCCAAGCCAAGCTCAACGCCGCCAATAAGCGCGAAAGCGCATTCTTTGACGTGGCCCATGATGCAATCTGTGTGGCCGACAAAATGGGTAAGTTTGTTTCGGTTAACCCTGCCCTTGAAGCAGTGCTCGGCTTTCGCGCCAGCGAGATTGAAGGCACCGGCTTTATGGATTTAATCCATCCCGACGATATTGACGTGACAATGACAGCCATGGAAACGCTCAGGAGTGGCAAGCAAGTTGATGAGTTGATCAATCGGTACCGGCGTCAAGATGGAAGCTGGCGCTGGATGGAGTGGCGGGCGACGCCGCGCGATGGGCTAGTCTATGCGTCAGCGCGTGACATTACGCAGCGGCTCGCTCATGAACGCGAGCTGCATCAAGCACGCGAGATGGCGGAACAAGCCACACAAGCCAAAAGCCAGTTTCTAGCCAACATGAGCCATGAAATCCGTACCCCGCTTAATGGTGTGATCGGCATTGCCAGCGCGCTCTCCCGCTTACAAATGTCTGACAAGCAACGCGACATGGTTGATCTCATCAAGACGTCGGGGGAAACCTTAGAGCGTTTATTGAATGATATTCTGGATATTTCAAAAATTGAAGCTGGCAAATTTGATCTTTTGATCGAGGATTTTGATCTTGTGCGTGAAATAGAAGCCGCGTCGCATTTGATGGCGGTGCGCGCCGACGAAAAAGGTGTTGAATTTAGAGTTGAATATGGCGACGTCGCTCGCGGGCGATTTAAGGGCGACGCCGTTCGGTTACGCCAAATTATCTCAAATCTTGCCTCCAATGCCGTCAAATTTACCAATGAAGGCGAAGTCGCGATCTATGTCGACGTCACCGAAGGCACAAACCTTGACGCGCATTTGGTTGTCGCCATCCAAGACAGCGGTATTGGTTTTGACAAAGAAGCTGGTCAGCGCCTGTTTGGCCGGTTTGAGCAGGCCGACGGCACCATCACGCGCAGCTTTGGTGGCACAGGGCTTGGCTTGTCCATCTGTCGCGCTATAAGTGAAATGATGGGTGGAACAATCGACGCTACCTCGACACCGGGCAAGGGGAGTTGCTTCACGGTATCCATTCCATTGCCGCGCGCGTTAAGCCTGCATGATTTTGACATGGCCCAAGCACAGCCTGATGCGGCGTCACATGACGAGGCCGAAACAAGTGATCCGTCGATACGCTTGCGACTATTGGTTGCCGAAGACCACCCGATTAATCAAAAAGTCGTGGCGATGATCCTTGAACCTTATGATATCGAATTGACCTTCGCCAATAATGGCGTGGAGGCTCTAGTCTGTTTTGATTCCCAAGACTTCGATGCCATTTTGATGGACATGCAAATGCCTGAAATGGACGGTCTGACAGCGATTAGTGCCATCCGCGCGCGCGAAGCACGGCTTGGCTTGCGCCGCACCCCCATCGCAGTGCTCAGTGCCAACGCGATGGCAGAACATATCGCCGCCTCGCTCGCGGCAGGCAGCGATACACATATCGCTAAGCCGGTGACGCCAGAATCATTGTCAATCGGCATTGAGAAACTATTAGCTTTGGTGGAGGTCAGCGACGCCGATCAGTGTGCAGCCGCCGCGTAGGGCGCTTGATGTCACTGCAAGTCAGTCACATCTTTTTGCGTAGCGGCAATAAGTCAGGGAAGTTGCCGGCTTCTTTAGCGCCGTTGGCACGGAAAGCCTCAGCCATATGGCTGGTTGCAAACATGCCCGCTTGCCACGTGGCGATGTAATCCAAGCCATCGGCAATGGTGTGATCGCGGGCGTAATTGATCATAACCTTTGATCCTGTGACGGCCAGTGGTGCTTTTGACGCAATTTCGTGTGCCGTCGCCATGACATGGGCAATCAACGCCTCATGGGTTTCAAACACCTCATTAACGAGGCCCAGCTCTTTGGCGCGCATGGCAGGTAAACGCCGACCCGTATAGGCAAGCTCGCGCACCCAACCTTCGGGCAACAACTTGCACAGGCGCGGGAATGTGCCAACGTCAGCCGTCATCCCGATATTCACTTCCTGAATGCAGAAGAATGCGTCAGCGCTCGCCCAGCGAATATCGCACGCTGAAACAAAATCAACAGCCCCGCCAATGCACCCGCCCTGTATCGCCACAAGCACTGGGATGCGGGCTTTGTCGAGACATGTAAATGTGTTTTGTAAATGATGGACGTGATGGCGGAAGTTTTCGTTGCTGGTCTCGCGATCGGCTTTAAGGCCCGATCCAACACCATTACTACTGGCAAAAACAGCTAGATCCATTCCAGCGCAAAAGTGCTTACCGGTCGAGGTTATCACGATGACGCGGGCGCGCGCATTGTCGTTGATGTCGTTGACAATCGCGGGAAGCTCGTTCCAAAAGTCCCGCGTCATGGAATTGAATGCCTCGGGACGCTTCATTTGAATATGCGCGACATTATCTTCAATGGTGACGTTGAAGCAAACCGACGATTTTGGTGCATCTGTATCATACATGGCGAAATCCCTGTTTTAGTTCATTTTTATTGCTGCTGAATAACTGACGAAGCCAAACGTGTCTTTGGCTACCCGCCGGCAATTGCGAAGCAGCGAACTTTGGATCACACTATGACTTAAGCACGGTCAGGCTGCAACAAATGATGCGGTCAGTTCGTAGAGTTCGTGCACGGTTCAACAACGGAGTATCGTCCTATGGGTCATGATTTTGAAACGCAACGTCGCGCCTTAATGCTAGGCTTGGCAGCATCGGGATTTGGCGGCACGGCTTTCGCCCAGTCCACCACGGCCAAGGTCCTAGAAGAGCTGGCACGTGCTGCCGTCGCGCGCGGTGCGACTGGATCCACCACTCCATCCACCAACGCGCCAACCACGGCATCGAGAATTGCATCGAGCTTGAGTTTGGCAGACGCCGATGGTGGGCTTCGTCAGGCGCTGACAAATGCAGCCATCAGTTCAGCACTTCGCTTGGGTCGCCTTGACGGCTATTGGGCCGACGGCAAAGTACGCATCCCGCTGCCAAGCCCGCTCAGCACGCTGCAAGCACGTTTGCGTCCACTTAGTCTCTCAACGCCGTTGGATAATTTTCAAATGCGCCTCAATCGCGCTGCTGAGACCGCTGTGCCACGCGCTGGCGCTATCTTCACCGACACAATCAAGTCGCTCACGATAACTGACGCCATCCAAATCGTGCGGGGCGGAGATACGGCGGGCACCGAGATGCTCAAAACCCGCGCAACAACCCAACTAACCAGCCTTCTAACGCCGCCAATGGCACAGGCCGTTGATGCATCGGGTGCCGGAGCCGCACTTGACCGGATCAACTCACGCTATGGACGCGAGATTGAGCGGCTTGGTGGTTTGCGCAGCCTCTCTGTTTATGAGACCCCAGCAATGAGTGTGGCTCAACCCGGCGGTCCGTTGATTTTCGGCGGTGCTACAGCGCCCGCGTCAACCAGCCCAACCACAAGCACATCCCCTAGCACCACCACAAATGCGACGCCTGCAACCCAGCCAAGTTCACTCAAAAATCAGTTGATTGGTTTTGCCGTCGCTAAAGCGCTCGACGGTTTGTTCCTTTATGTTGGCGAAGAAGAACGCGCGATCCGCCGCGACCCTGTGAAACGGACAACGGACTTGCTCAAGCGGGTGTTTGGCGGGTAAACAAAACATCAATTCATTGAAGCGCGTAGATGGCGTGGACAAGGGACACGTCATTTGCACCAAGTCGAAGAAGCACGCTTTGCCCTGCCTATCAGTGATGGCACGATGGCCGGGATCAAATGGGGTACGCCCGTCCAGCTAGCCAGCAATACCGCGCCTTCCTTGGTGTTCCTACATGCGAACGGTTTTTGCGCCTCAACTTATCGCGGGTTGTTAAGTGGTTTGGCGCAAGCCACTGGCCTGGTTATCGCAGGGCTTGATCTGCGTGGGCATGGCAACAGCCGCATTTCTGATAGTCCTGACGAACAAGATAACTGGAAC
>JAYSRI010000190.1:0-4321 GCA_043721175.1 Alphaproteobacteria bacterium | reverse complement strand
GCTTTTCTAGCTGGATGCCAATGGCATCAATTTGGCTCGCGACGTCTTCAAATTTGCCTTTGAACTTTTCAATCTCGGCTTGAGCGCCACCAAACATTTTTCCAAAGAAGCCCTTTTTCTGCATGGCAGCAGGATCAAGGCCTTTAGCTTTGGCGATGATGTCAGTCAGCAATTTACCCGTTTCGCCTAAATCCCGGTTTTGGGTTTGTGCCAAAATGCGGTCGGCATAGGCCACCACATTGCGTTGCGCGTTATCGCCATAAGTGGCAATCGAAGCGCGATCATCGAGCGATAATTGCCCACGAATGCGCACCAAATCCTTGGTTTCAACCTTGATCTCGGGCAGCTTTACCGAAGCAGTCACGGTGTCGACCGTGGCAATAGGCACACCAGAACTAGCGGCATCGCTGGCCAATTGTGGGAATTGATCCGCTGTCTCGTCACTCATGGGCCTTGGCCTCCATTGGCTTAGTATCTTTTGTGTTGAGAGACACATGCTCCCACAAATGGGTCATGTAGGGGCAATCAACTCAAACCGCAGTATCTAAATCCGGCTAGACTGATGATATTTCCACCTTGAATGTCGCGCCAGTCCCAATTTAGGCTTTTCGCAGCGCCAAAGGAGCGGCTAAGCCCTCCACGACACGACCATCGAGCGCCATAAGTTCCTTTTTGCGGTCACCGTCGCCACGCAACGTCCAATCAAAGAACAACACGGCCCCTGCAATAGCTGCGGCCAATGTTTGAGGCTCTGGCGCGACACGCCGCGCCTCGGCTGCTGTAATCTGGCCGACAAGTCCGCCAAAACTATTCGAGCGAACAGGAAGACCAAGACCCAGTAGCCCTGAATCTCGTGCTGGCACTGGCATTTGATCCAATATGCCTGCAAACATACCGCTGACGCCATCGGGGCTACGTTGAGCAGGGACTGTTCGATTGACCGGGCTGCGCGAGGGAGTCAGACCGAATATTGCGTAAACTCGGCCATCGCGCGTTCTTGTATTGGCAGCACCATTATTGTCCCAGCCGCCCAGCCCTGCCGCAATCCAAGCGCCATCGCCATGACCAAAAGCCCCGACCCGAGATGCATCCACCATTTGGGCATTCGCACCTAGGACAGCCGCCGCCGCGTCAATTGTGTCGAGCAGGAAGCGCGCTTCAGCAAAGCGCCGCAAGCGCTGTTCATTTTGTTGTTCGGGCGTCATGAAGCCGCGTGCTGCAGGCGCACTTGTTGGGCGCCGGTCTATCGACAGAACAAAATAGTCTTGTGCGGCTAGTGCTGACGTCAAGAGATCATATTGTCCGGCCCGCGCGCCTTCATCGGGGCAAAAAATCAGGACTGGAAGTTTTTTTGAAAATGACACGGGGTAAGTCAAGCGCGCTGAGCATGTCTGACCTTCAGGCGATTGGACAGCATAGTCGCTAAACATTGCTGGAGATGCGCCGCTTGAAGCGCGTAAGATACGGCTAAAATTATCGACCGAACGGCCAAATCCCAACCCGCCACGACGGTTTTGCGTAGCGGCGATGGCATTTGTGCTGAAGGCAGAAGCACTGGCGAAGGACAGACCTGCCAAAGTCGTTCCTGCGCCCAACAGCAGATCACGTTTGTGCAAATGTGGTTTCATATTGCTGGCGTGACTCCAAACATATTGCGACAATCCCCACCTGATATCCACACAACACTCTGCACGTGACTAAGCGCAAATCAAGGCGCTTTCGCACGATACAACAGAGTGCATGCAGACACAGGCGAAAACTGACCGATGTTTCTTTGCAGCCAACCCCCTGACACAAGCATTCTTATACACATATAACAGCGATTGAAGCCGCGTAAGAAAACGGGGCACGCGAAGGCAATATAATGGCGCAGCTAAATCATCCACAAAAAGCATTCATGTTTGGGATATTGATTTCGCTATCTGGCTTTCAGCCAGGGTATGCACAAACCCTGCCAGAGGCTGTAACACTAGCGCTGCAAACTAATCCGGGGCTGGAAGCGCAGCGAGCAGCTCTGTCCGCCCTTGGTCAACGCCGCGTGCAGGCAAATGCGCAACGTCGCGTGCAGTTAAACGGGGAGACCAGCGTTGGTTATGCAGGCTCGTGGTCGCGGGCGCGCGGATTGTTGGGACCCGTTGGAAGCGCTCAATATGGCGACAGTGCTCCCGCCTCTATCGGTGTTGTTGCGTCCCAGCCCATTTGGCTCGCCGGACGTGTTGAGGCTGCCTTGAGCCAAGCCGACGCCCAGATCGCTCAAGCTGATGCCCGCCTAACGGGTGCCGAGATTGGCGTCATGCGAGATGTTGTGTTTGCCTATGCCGATTTACGTCGCGACCTTGATGGCGTGACGATCCGCACTCAAAACTCTGCCACTTTAGCGCGGCAATTGGAGGCTGCTAGGGTGCGCTTTGAGGTTGGCGATATCACCAAGACCGATGTCGCCCAAGTTGAAGCCCGCTTTGCCGCCAGTAAGACCGCGCTGGCCAGTGCACAAGCCAATGCCGACGCATCATTGTCGGCAATTGAGCGTCTGATTGGACAAATGCCCACCGATGTACGCCCAAGTTTTGCTATCACCCAAGTACCCGGTAGCTTGCAACAGGCCCAGATATTGGCCCGTGCGTCCAACCCCGATATCGTGTCTGCCAGACTGGGCGAAGCGATCGCCAAGGCTGGTGCACGGGTAATTGAGGCTGAAAACCGCCCCCGCGCCACGCTTCAGGCCAGTGCCGCTGGTGCGCTCGACCAAGGGTTTGAGGGCAATCGCGGCGGTAATGTTGGCATCACAGCGCGGCTTTCTGTGCCGCTGTTCACTGGTGGGATCGCGACGTCGCGGGTTAGTGAAGCGCTCGGTAATGCCAATGCCGCGCGCTTATCGGCAGTTGATGTTGAGCGCCAAGTGATTGAGCGGGTTTCCAATGCGTGGCGCCAATCCCAAGTTGCCCATCAAGCCGTGATATCGACGACAGAGCAGGTCAATGCGGCACGGATTGCCTATGAAGGTGCTGAACTTGAACAATCAGTGGGCTTGCGCACCACACTGGATGTGCTGATCCAGCAACAAGAGTTACTCGAAGCGGAATTGGCACGCTCGGGTGCAGATCGCAATTTGCAAGTCGCGACCACCGCACTAGTGGCCGCCACAGGCATGCTGACACCTGACATTTTTGCGACCACGCGCCCGGTGGTGCAGTCAATCGCGATGCCACGGCCTTTGTTTCCCGAGGAGCCGATGATCCTTGTGCAAAAGACGCTGGACAATATTGTGCCTTTGCCAAGCCGTGTTGATGGCGGGATGGCAAGCGTTAAGTCTGACTGATCGGCTTTACGCCAAACTTCCACAGAAACGCTGAATACGCATACAGGCTTCTTCTAGCAGTGCATTGCTGGTCGCATAGCTGATGCGAAAGGCCGGGCTGCCCCCAAAAGCCGCACCATGCACAACCGCCACACCTGTGGCGTCGAGCAGTTCGCGGGCAAAGTCCTCGTCATTGGCGATGACAACTCCACCCTCAGTACTTTTGCCAATCAAACCGGTACAAGACGGATAGACGTAGAATGCGCCTTCAGGCTTTGGGCAGGACAATCCGCTGCACTGATTGAGCATCGACACCACAAGATCGCGGCGCTCCTGGAAGACAGCACTGCGGACAGACAAAAAGTCCTGCGGGCCGTTCAAGGCCTCAACGGCTGCATATTGGCTGATCGAGGTCGGGTTAGAGGTCGATTGGCTCATAATGCCCGCCATCCCTTTGATCAACCAAGCAGGCCCCGCCGCATAACCGATGCGCCAGCCGGTCATAGCGTAAGCCTTGGATACCCCGTTCATCGTCAGTGTGCGGTCAAAAAGGGCTGGCTCCACCGCTGCGATGGTGGCAAACTTAAAGCCGTCAAACAGCAAGTGCTCATACATATCGTCCGTCAGGATCATCACATGGGGATGGCGCAACAGCACGTCGGCCAAAGCGCGTAGGTCAGCAGCGCTATAGGCAGCGCCAGTTGGGTTTGAAGGCGAATTGAGGATCAGCCAGCGTGTATTTGATGTGATTGCGGCCTCTAATTTCTCTGGCGACAAGCGAAATCCCTCGTGCGCTGTAGCCTCCACGATTACGGGTGTCGCACCTGTCAGGTGAACAATATCAGGATAGCTAACCCAATAAGGGGCAGGAACAATCACTTCGTCGCCAGGATTCAGCGTGGCCATAAAGGCGTTATAAATAATGGGCTTGCCGCCGGGAGCGACGCTGACTTGATCAGGGGTGTAGGTTAGGTTGTTCTCGCGCAGGAATTTGGCGCAGATTGCGGCTTTGAGTTCTGGGAT
>JAYSRI010000189.1:0-1747 GCA_043721175.1 Alphaproteobacteria bacterium | reverse complement strand
TCAACAAGGCGTTTGACTTGGCCAACCGCTTCGCGCCCGGCACTTATTTCGCACAACGGGTTAAAGCGCGCGGTGTGGGGCGCGCGTGGGTTGAAATAAAGTGCGGGGCCATAGTTACGGCGCAGCCCAGCCGTTGTTGCCCAAAGCTCAGCTTTTGGATCAAAGATCAGGGCAGACTGACCCCAATTGAGCAGGCTTGGCACGACGATACCACGTCCTTTACCAGAGCGCGTGCCACCCGTCACCAACATCGGGCGTAAGTCGGTTGTTGCCAGAAAGTCAGCACTTACGCGCGGTATGCGCTCTAAAATGCTTTCGCGGTCAAGACGGCCAAAGATGACACCGTCTTGTCCGATTAGGCCTGCCTTTGCGAGCGCCTTGCGATCTCCCCAACCTCGCGACCGTCCGCGCTTATTGCCCCCCGCTGGAGCATTTGTTCCGCCTCGCCCCTCAGGGCTATCAAATAGCCGGATCAGCATTGCACCAAGGGCGACACCCAACATCAGGGCTGGCACACCCATGCTCATAGTTGCCTTGTGTTTTGGGTCTTGGCCCCACTTCTTTTGCCAAATTAGAAAGTTCCAAGGCGGATAAATTTTGGCGGGAGCTTTAGCGCGGGCGGCAGCGGCGGCTCTTTCAGTTTTGCGCTTCTGGGCTTTCGTCATGTTGGAGGTGTCGATGGCAACGGTGCTAGTCGGTTCCCCGACAACAATGCCCCACCCAAGTGCTGGTTGATACTGATATTTCCAAGCCACAATCTGAGTGGCGGCTGAAAGACCTATGACGGCCCCAACCCCAAGACATGCCACTCGCGTGCGAATACCCATACCCAATCCCCCCATATCTCGACACACAACAAAGTGAGCGTCCGATGGATGACGCGGGCAGACCGCAAAGGCGGAATGACCGCAGGGTTTAGACCAAGCACAGATCGTGCCAGACGCAACGTAAGCTAAAGCGTGACTGATTGGTAAGTTTATTCAGTATGATTAACGTATAAGATCAATGGGTTACGCGCAGATGGCGCTAACCACACTGTTTTGAGGCTGTGCTGAATTGGAAGAGGCACAATCCCAGACTGGCACAAAGACCAGATTTTTGGAGGCGCATCATCATTTGCCGCGTCCGATATGCCCGCCACCCGTTAACGAATTGGTTCAACATACATGTGTGCTGCTGCTCTTCGCAGCGACAGCCAAGTACGACCTCGCCAGCCCGCACCATGCAGGCAAAGAGTGGTGAGACTGCCGGACGCGGTTTGCCGTCAAGCCGTCGCTTCGCTCGGGCGTTGACCGCTACACCTTTGCGTCCGGCGAAGGCCTTCAGGTTCGCCCGCATGGTGCTGGACGAGCCTTATGGAGGCTGCCATGACATACGTTTTAATCCCAAATGATATCCGCGCAGGCTTGCTTGCAAATGGCGCGCGTTCCGCCGCTGGTGAAGATATTGATCCCGTTCCCGTCGTGAAGCTGTTCACGCCTGACGCCAATTCGACTTGGCTACTGACTGAGCTGGACCTTGAAAACCCGATCTTGGCATTCGGTTTATGCTGTCTTGGGATGGGCAGCCCGGAATTAGGCAGTGTCTCGATTTTTGAGATTTCCAGCGTCCGCGGACCCATGGGTCTGCCAGTAGAACGCGATCAGCATTATCGCGAAACGCGGCCTTTAAGCGTCATTGCGAAGTTGGCACGCAACGCGGGGCATGTGCGGGTTTAAGCAATATGCAGGCCCGCATATCAATACAA
>JAYSRI010000188.1:0-1750 GCA_043721175.1 Alphaproteobacteria bacterium | reverse complement strand
TTGGCGCGGCCTTTGGCCTTGGTTTCATCTTTGGCCCGGCGATTGGGGGGCTGGTTGCTGGCTCCAAACCGTCGCTTCAAGACTTTCAAATGGCGTGTTACGTGGCGGCCGGCATTGCGTCACTGGCGTGTATTGCCACCTTCTTCTTCATTGAGGAAACGCTGGATCGTGGCGCGCTTGCAGCGCAAAGGGCTCTAATGACTGAGCCACAGAAGCCGCTTTCTTTGGTCAACATGTTCACAAAGCGCCCAACCCTGGCAACTCTCGTGTCGCTGTTCTTTGTGTTGATCCTTGCCGCTTCCATGATGGAAGCCACAATTGCGCTGTATGCTTCGGCTCAGTTTGGTTGGGGCCCGCGTGAGATTGGCTTGGCCTTTGGGGCGACGGGCATTTTGAACATCGTTCTCCAAGCTGGCGCAACCGGTCGGCTGACCGCTGCTTTTGGCGAGAAAAATCTTCTGGTGGTCGGGCTTGCAGTTTATGCTCTATCGCTGACGATACTGGCGTTCAGCTCGACGCCAATGGGAACCCTCGTTGCGCTTGCCGCCACAAGCTTAGGGATCGGTCTGATCAACCCGTCTGTATCGTCTTTGGTGTCGCAGCAAGCCGGGCCGACTGAGCGTGGGGCCGTGATGGGGCTGAACCAGTCCGGTGGCAGTCTCGGGCGTATCCTAGGGCCATTGAGTGGCGGGTTCTTGTTTGAGCATATCAGCGCACACGCGCCATTTGCTGGCGGCGCGCTACTAACAGCCCTTTGCACTGGTGCGGCGTGGTGGATGCTGGTGCGCAGCCCCCGCCACGCTACCTCGTAAGCGACGACACTATTCGCGCCGCAATACCGAATCGACGAGGAATGATCCGAGCGAATGTGGCGTGAAGCTTTTGTTGAGGCCAGCCTCGTCATAGGTATGGGACAGCCAGTCCCAGAACTCCGCGCCCTGAGCGTGTGCAAGGGCCCATTGATCCCAAAACGCATCAAGGATGCCGGTTTTTCCTGCCTTGATGTGGAGATACTTTAGCGAAAGGTGCTCTTGGGCCTCCCTTAACGGTACGCCCGCCATCACATGCTGGACGAACACAGTCATAAAACCAGCCCGGTCTGCGCCCGACTTGCAGTGCAGTAAAGCGGGGTAAGCCATGGTTTCGAACGCGGCCTTGGCCTTCAAAAGCCTGTCTAACTTCGGGGCACCGCGTGATTCTGTCGGCAGGAATACCAGTTCCATTCCTAGACGGGCGCAGGCCTCCTTTTCCAGCACGGTGTAGCCCTTTGGGTTATCGCCCCGCAGGTTCACGACCGTCTTGATCCCTCGCGACGCCCAGTCTTCCAATTGAGGTGGAGATGGCTGGTTAGAGCGCCAAATCGTTGCCGAAACTTGATGGGCATTGCGAAACCGCAGCCGCAAAAAACCATGATCGCCCAGATAGAGTTCGCGCCATGCGCGGTCTTGGCCTTCCTTGGTCGCAAGGTCAGGGGCGGGGAGGGGTGGTTTTCGGGCCATAGCGTGCGCAGATGTGCCGTGTTGGCCTCCGTTGCAACCCCGGCCAACATGAGCGATCACCTGTTTATGCTAAAAGCTTTCATCCGCTCTGGCCCGATCCAGTTGTTTCTCGCTGCACTTATTGCTGCTTATAAGCAACTTGTGCGCCTTACGACCCGCTGGGAAGTGCGCGGGCTTGAGCATGTGGAGCCAGTATGGGCATCGGGCAAGGGCGTTGTTTGGTGTTTCTGGCACTCCCGGATCCTCGGTGG
>JAYSRI010000187.1:0-1753 GCA_043721175.1 Alphaproteobacteria bacterium | reverse complement strand
CAATGCCAAGTATCGTGCGCAAGGCGCACGGGCGACGATTTCGAAATTGTGCCCAAATACTTGGAAAGTCCATGATGGTCTCTCCATTGCTTGGTCGTAATCCCGTGGGTGTGTTCCCAATCGGGGGTCGCGGTTGTGCCATTCTAAGTGAAAGAGTGAGCTGAACATCAATCGTGACTAGGCAAGCGGGGCCTCCATCCCTTACCCCGCTGTGAGCGATGCAAGGGCTTGGTGCGGGCCGGAGAACGGCTCCTTAGCCGGGCGACAACACGGGCCCTTGAGATCGAAGATCGTCATCGCTCGCCGACGATTGTAGTTTCTGATCTGCGCAACGTGACTTCCCTGATGGGTCATTCATTCCGCCACGGGGGCACGGCCAAGTAAACCTTGGAGAGACTTATCATCATGGGTAAGGCAAATTCGGGGATGTGCGTCGGTGTCGGGAGATTAAACGAGATCAAGGCTGCAAAGCCGACTGGGGAAAACTTGCTACCCGCCTGCGCCACGGGTTTGAGCGCTGGAGCCTGAGCGAAGGCAAACGGCACGCATCCGCACCTGCTTGTTGGCATCGAATTGCTGTTTTCGCCCTCCTCCCACCACGGCTAGGATTGAGGTGGTCCAGAGGCATCACTTGCGGGTTTGCTGATTGGGCGGCCGCACGGCTGACAAGACGACGATACATCTTCCGCACGCCTGTCGTTGAGATTGCCGTTGGCCCACACGCGAAGAAACTGGGAGATTCAAACAGCAAGCCAAATCAAATGCCGCCACATTTGAAACCTGACTTTGGAAAAGCCCTACGTGCCAATCTTACCGTCAGACTATCATGGTCAAGAAACACAGATTTGCCCTTTTGGCAGCGGCGGGCTAAGGGCGGCTATACCAGCTTCGGACGACCAGCTTTGCGCCAAGGGGTGGTCTTAGAAAGTATTTGCCGATCTCACCGAAAGCAGGCTTTTAATTGCTATCGCTTGAGCAACAAAACTGGTGCATGTTGCTAAAACCTTGTCCCTGATAAAGGTGCCTGCTAAGCGATTTCAATGGCCCGAATCATTCTCGTCACGGTTGGTTCCCTTGGTGACCTTCACCCGTTTATTGGTGTCGCCATCAAGCTGAAAGCGCTTGGGCATGAACCAGTTATGGCGGTGCCAAACAATCACTTGGAAAGTTGCCGCGCCGCTGGGCTTGAGGCGCACGGCGTGTTCGTAGATTATGACAGTCTAGCAGAAGAAATTGGAGAATCGCCTGAGACAATTGTCCGAAAAGTGATGGAAAGCCCTGATTATTTAATTCGTCAGATTCTCCTGCGAGGCTTAGCTCAGTCAGCTCAAAAGCTCGATAAGCTGACGGAAGGAGCAAGCTTAATTGTAACTTCAATGTTTGCCTTGGCTGGTCCCATTATCGCTGAAAAAAGGAATATCCCGTTAGTCGCACTATTGCTTCAGCCGATAGCAATCTTATCGTCTAGCGCGCCTTCATTGATGCCGGATGTACCGATTTTTGCTCGCCACTCTCCCGACCGACTTGGGAAAGCTTGGAACCGCATTCTATGTAAAGTTATGCGTGCGGAAATGTTGCGACGCTATGCCAAACAGCTCAATGTGGTTCGCCATGCGCATGGCCTAAGGTCAATGCAGTCCGCCCCAATATTTGATATGGAGGGCAATGTCATACTACGGATTGCGACCTATGACCCCCTCTTCGCGTCGATCCCCGCAGATGCGCCTCCCAAGATTCAAATGACAGGTTTTCC
>JAYSRI010000186.1:0-1754 GCA_043721175.1 Alphaproteobacteria bacterium | reverse complement strand
TTCCGCATCAATGCGGCCGATACCGGCCAGTTTGAGCGCACGTTGATCATCGCCGATAAGGGCGCTTATGTGTCCTATCTTGAGGGCTGCACCGCCCCCATGCGCGACGAAAACCAGCTGCACGCGGCAGTGGTAGAATTGGTGATACTAGACGATGCCGAGATCAAATATAGCACTGTGCAAAACTGGTATCCCGGCGACAAAAATGGCGTCGGTGGCATTTATAACTTCGTGACCAAGCGCGCCGATTGTCGCGGTGTGCGCGCCAAAGTGTCGTGGACACAGGTGGAAACAGGCTCTGCCATCACGTGGAAATATCCGTCCTGCGTGTTGCGCGGCGACGAGAGCCAGGGCGAGTTTTACTCCATCGCAATCACCAACGGCCACCAACAGGCTGATACCGGCACCAAGATGATCCATCTGGGCAAAAACACCCGCTCGCGCATTGTTGCCAAGGGTATCTCGGCGGGCAAAAGCAATAGCACCTACCGCGGCCTCGTCACCGCCCATGCCAAAGCGTCAGGCGCGCGCAATTTCACCCAATGCGACAGCCTGCTCATCGGCAACGACTGCGGCTCCCACACCGTGCCCTACGTTGAAGCCAAAACGCCTTATGCGACGTTTGAGCATGAGGCGACGACGACGCGGTTGAGCGAGGATCAGTTGTTTTACTGCCGCCAACGGGGTTTGCCTGCCGAGGATGCCGTGGCGCTATTGGTCAACGGTTTTGTGCGCGAAGTGTTGCAGGAACTGCCTATGGAATTTGCGGTGGAGGCGCAGAAATTGGTGGCGATCAGTTTGGAGGGGAGTGTGGGGTGAGGCTGCGCACCTTTATCATCTCGGTGGGCTTAGCATTCGTCTCAGGGTGCATGGACACCCCATCAAACTCAGACACGTTGCTGGAATTGGCGGAAATCTCTGCTGGCCGCATCAATGAAGTGCAAGAACTCAATTATGCATCCTATCATAAAAAAATGCCGTGGGATCAGTTTAAAGAAGACCTAGGGCCCAGCACTACGAGCTCATACCGGCTGAGCGTCGAACCAAAAGAACGAATTGGTAAGTGCGGTGAAATAGTCCCGCTCGAAATATCTGAGTACGTCTGGGCGGGGCTTCAATTCTACCATTCGTATCAATATACATATAATGGGCAAGCTACTATATACGACGCTAACGTCTGCGCTTGGAAGCTAATCAAGCCGCTCCCTGACGGGCAGAGCTATGAAGTGGTAGGCGTGTTGACGCACCAAGAGTGAATAAGTCTGCTTGCAGTGACATGCTCCGAACCAAATCAAAAAAAGCCTGTCTTGGACGCCCTTTGGTGCAGGCTGTGCCTGTCCCAAAGCGCTGTTTCTATTGTGACGATGTCTGACTGAGGCAGTCAAGGTACGCTTGGGCCGTCGCCCTCTGGGCTATGGCCTCACAAGTCGCTCAAGAACCTTGACTGCCTCATTCAGACGGCGCGTTGCTTCGCAGGGAGGGCCGCCAGTTCAGGCGGGTCAAGGGCCTTAAGCGTTAGCGCCCCTTGACGCGATTGAATTGGTAAAAGATTATTGAAACAAGGTTTTGCGTAAACGTAAGTTTCACCAAAACCGTTCCAAGGCCTCTTTCTTGGCGGTCTTGTTAAGTTCACAATGTGGGGTAAAGTAACGCCGTGACTTGGCAAGAGCACTATACGCGTTGCGGGGCCACAATGGAGCAATACCCATGACCACCATGACCATCGAGTTAGAATCCCAAGTTGTTTCAAAACT
>JAYSRI010000185.1:0-4352 GCA_043721175.1 Alphaproteobacteria bacterium | reverse complement strand
GTTGGAAGTGATTCGCGACCAAAAAGGCAAAGTCGCCGTGGCGTGCTTTGCGTCTAACGTCGCGCGTATTTTGTCGACTGTTGAGGCCGCAACGGCTTGTGGTCGCTCGGTATCGTTGATGGGCCGCTCGATGTTGCGCATTACCGGTGCGGCTAAGGCAGTTGGCCTGTTGCAAGGTGCGGTATTTGTCGAACCTGAAATGGCAACAAACCTTCCTGACGATAAGATTCTGTACCTTTGTACCGGCAGCCAAGGCGAGCCACGCGCCGCACTGGCCCGCATCGCTGAGGGCAGCCACCCGCATGTGAACTTAAAGAAGGGCGACACATTGTTGTTCTCCAGCCGCGAGATCCCTGGCAATGAACGCGCGATCTTGGCGCTTCAAAACAAGTTTGCTGCCAAAGGCGTCAACATTATCACAGGTCGTGATCGCCACATCCACGTGTCAGGCCACCCGTGCCGCGACGAGCTTAAAGCGATGTATGAGATGGTGCGCCCACAGATCGCTATTCCAACCCACGGCGAACAGCGCCATTTGGCCGAGCACGCAAGATACGCGCTGGAACTTGGTGTTCCAGAATCACTGGCCGTGAAAAATGGTGATATGATCCGTTTGGCTCCAGGCCCCGGCAAAGTCATCGATGAAGTGCCGTCGGGGCGCTTGCTGGTGGACGGCGACGCGATCATCTCGTCAGACAGCGACGCGATACGTGATCGCGTGCGCTTAGGTGAGCATGGCTATGTGATGGTTTCTATTGCCGTTGACGCTAAAGGCAAAATCAAAGCTGGTCCTGATGTAAGGGCACGCGGCCTGTCTGAAAAGAACGGCAGTCCAGCTGAGGCGCGCCTTGAACAACTCGCTGACGCCGCTGAGGAGGCCTTCAATCGTCTTAAGCCCAACCAACGCATGGACGAAGAAGTCGCCGAGGGCTTTGTAATGCGCGCAACGCGCAAGGCGTGTGACCGCATTTTTGGGAAACGTCCGATTGTTGATGTGGTGGTGATGACGGTTTAGTTCTGCTGCCCCAAAAAAATCCTTATTCATGATTGTCATCCCCGCCGCCGTTTAGCGAAGCGGGCCGAAGAGCGGGGACCTCATAAGGAAGTGCGCTCCAACACCATGGGGTCCCCGACGTTCGCTTCGCTCGTCGGAGATGGCAATCCGTTGTAAGAGTTTGCGCCCCTCAAAGCACAAAGCCAAAACGGTTCAACACCTGCAACCCGCCATGCCAGATCATATTGGCAGCGACCAAGAAAATCACCGCGACACCAACATAGCCAATCCAACGGTATTTTTGTAACAAACGTGCAATCAAATCGGCGGCAAAGGCCATGAATAAAACCGCGATCAAAAGCCCGATGGCTAGCACCGTCATGTGGCCTTGCGCCGCCCCGGCAACCGCCAGTACGTTGTCTAACGACATCGACAAATTGGCAATCATAACGGTGATGATCGCACTTAAAAGCGTCTTTGGCTTGGCGTCTTCGTCTAACATGCCATCATGATTGGCATCATGGGCATCCAGTTCGCGCAATTCCCCGAACAACTTCCACCCAAC
The DNA here is from genome assembly GCA_043721175.1 of Alphaproteobacteria bacterium. GTDB lineage: Bacteria > Pseudomonadota > Alphaproteobacteria > Caulobacterales > Aquidulcibacteraceae > Aquidulcibacter. Next base: position 2,793 of record JAYSRI010000185.1, on the reverse strand, counting down.
CCAAACCAGTAATAAGCCACCGATCAATTGCAATCCGGTGATCAGCAATAGCTGCGTTGCCACCAGTGCGAACAGCACGCGTAGCACTACCGCACCCGCCATGCCCCAGAAGATAACCTTCCTGCGCTGATCGGCTGGAAGCCCAGCGGCCGCGAGGCCAACGGCAATGGCATTGTCACCTGATAAAGCCACATCAATGGCAAGGATTTCCAGTAAGGCTAAGCCTTCGGTCATCATCGTTTCGGGTGTCATACTTAAACTTTCTGATTGGCTTTTTGGATTTGCGCTGTGTGAGCCGCATAAAGAGCGATGGCGCTGGCAGCTGACACATTCAGACTCTCCATTTGTGCGCCGATGGGGATGCGCGCCAGATAGTCACAGCGCTCGCCCACTAGGTGCCGCAAGCCCTTGCCTTCGGCCCCCATCACCAACACAACCGGAGAACCGTCGAGGACCTGCGATAGTTCCTTGTCGGCCTCACCTGATAGGCCCACCGTCATCCAGCCATCATCGGCTAATTGTTTGATGGTCTGGGAAATGTTGACGACCCGCACGTCTGGAACCAACTCGATGCCACCGACTGCAGCTTTGGCCAGCGATCCTGTGATGGGGGGCGCTTTACGGTCTTGCTGGATGATGGCGCGCACCCCAAAGGCGGCGGCAGAGCGGAATACGGCGCCGATGTTTTGGGGATCGGTGACTTGATCGAGCACCAGCACGATGCCAGAAACGTCAGGGATCGCTTGATCAATTTCCATCACGTCCAACGGCGTCACGCGCACAGCAATGCCTTGATGAACCGCACCTGCGGGCAGTTTGGCCGAAAGCTCTTCGCCTTCAATCAGATTGACGCGCACCCCCTCCGGTAAAGCCTCGGCTGCATTGCGTGTTGCGCGTAGATCCAGCACTTTGCGTTTGGGGTTGGCCATAGCCGCCATCACCGCGTGGGTGCCATATATCCAGACTGTGCCGTCAGTCAGCTTCTCGCCTTCGCCACCACTTGGGGCGTTGCCGCGACCGCCGCCACCAAACGACCGCTTGGGCGGGCGCTCTTTATAGGGTGCGCCACCGGTTCTTGGGCCGTTGCGCGGGGTGAAACCGGGACGATCGGATGAATTTTTTGTCATGACGCACTTGTAACGGGTAATTGGTGTTTTTGTCGCCTATGCAAGATGCACAAAGGTTAGAACACCTTCGAAGTGGGCTGTAAAAAGGGGCTGATTATGGGAACGAGAAAAATTGCTGGCTTTGCGTTGATTGCACTTTTGAGTGCTGCGGGCAGTGTTGGTTTGTCGGTTGCGCAAGGCGTAGAAACAAGGGGTGCGCGTCTGCTAGAATTCAATGGCCTCGTTGGGCAGATTGATGTGCGCACGTCGCCGGGAGCTGCTTTCAATATTGAAATCATACCCGGGAAAAAGCTGAGTGCGCAGGTCGAGCGTGACGGTGCAACTTTGCGTATCAAAGGCCCGATGGGGCGTAACTCGCGCACCAATTGTAGTAATTGGGGTAGCGGTAGTGGTCGCGCGCAAACCATGACGATTAATGGCGTCCGCTATGTGCCCGAAGACTTGCCACGCATTATCGTTACAGGCCCAAACACAATGGGTCTGCGGATCAAAAACTCCTTCATTGGCGGGCAGACTGGGGATGTTGGTGGTGCCACGATTGAACACTCCAGCTGTCAGGTGCTGACAATTGGCAATGTCGCCAATGATTTAGAGGCCAGCGTTTCGGCTTCTGGCGATTTTCAAGCTGGCAATGTTGGTGGGCGTGTTGAAGCCAACCTCGCTGGATCAGGTGATGTACGCCTCGGCAATATTGCCCGCAACGCAGAACTCAATGTTGCAGGCTCTGGGGATACACGCATTGGTCAAATCGGTGGCAATACCGAGGTCAATGTAGCAGGCTCGGGCGACGTAGAAATTGCAGCCGTTACAGGCAACACAGAGGTCAACATTGCCGGATCTGGCGATGTCACGTTGCGCTCAGGTCGTTCCGCACTAGCGGCTAATATCGCAGGCTCGGGTAACATCATGCACAATGGTACAGCTATTAATCCGGACGTCTCGATAGTTGGCTCTGGCGATGTAATTGTGGCTCGTCTTGAAGGGCAACCCAATGTCTCGAAGCTGGGTTCGGGTGAGTTTCGGGTAAATTAACGCAATTTCTGTGCAAGATAGCTGCAACCATTGTAGAATTGGGTGCAGCATCACAGCCAATCACCATTGCGTTTGAAGGTGCGCCAGTTATAACGCGCCCCTCTAGAGCGGCTTGCCGCGCATTCAACGTGCGTGTCGGGTCGGTCTGGTAATCCTGAAACGCCGTTGCGGTTTGCGCTGACATCGGTTGGGTTTGGAACGTCATCTGGTGAGGTGGCCGAGTGGTTAATGGCAGCAGACTGTAAATCTGCCCTCGAGAGAGTACATAGGTTCAAATCCTATCCTCACCACCATTGACATTCCAAGCGCAACTTAAGTCAAAGCGACCTGGAGCTCGTCGGTTCGGGAAATCGGATGCGGGTATAGTACAATGGTAGTGCGACAGCCTTCCAAGCTGTGAATGTCGGTTCGATCCCGTCTACCCGCTCCAGTTTTTTGAATTTTGAGGCACACATTGTGCCAAACTGCACGAGACAAGGACAAGACAATGGCGAAGGAAAAGTTTGTACGGGCGAAACCGCACTGCAACATCGGTACGATTGGTCACGTTGACCACGGCAAGACCACGTTGACGGCGGCGATCACGATGACATTGGCGAAGGCCGGTGGTGCTAAGGCGATGAGCTATGCAGAC
>JAYSRI010000184.1:0-11936 GCA_043721175.1 Alphaproteobacteria bacterium | reverse complement strand
GTCTTTTTGAGCCGTAAAGTAATCCGCACCATGTGCGTCTTGATAGCCTTGCTTGCCGAATGCAGAAGAAAATATCGTCACCCAAACGACACCGTGTGCCATTGCATCACGCTGAGTGCTTTGCATTGAGCCGCTGGCATAGTGGCGCGTCACGTAAGGGCATTCAAAGTTCGTCCATTCAAGAACCACGACTTTGCCACGTAGACTTGCCAGATTGAAGGTCCGCCCGCCACTGTCAGTCATGGCAACAAGAGGCGCTTGCGACCCTGCACTTGGTGGTACACCTTTGGTTACAGGATGCGAGGTTGGGTCCCCCACGAAAAAGCGCCCAGAAGATGAGGCCGCACACGGCAATGCCAACGAGGTGACGCACAATAGCCAACACAATAGCCAATTATGTGAGCGCGAAGCTATCATCCTATGCTCCCTTTTCGCTGGCGTCTTAATTGCCGGACACGCCATAGCCGACGACTTCACCGACCAGCTTTGTCCTTACTTTAGGGCATCCAAAACAATTTGTGCACTTAATAATTGAGGCAAAATCTGAGGCGTTGTAGCTTCTGGCTTGTAAACCAGATAAAGCGGTACTCCAACGCGGCCATGAGACGCCAATGCGTTGGCGATCTGATCGTCTCGTTTGGTCCAGTCAGCAACCAGATACTCCACATTCTCGCCGCCCAATACCGCTTTGACGCGGGCGTCGTTGAAAACAGAGACTTCGTTGACCTTGCATGTCACACACCAATCGGCCGTGAAGTTAACAAAAACTGTTTTGCCTTGGGCTTGTAATTGTTCGACACGTGCTGTGCTCCAGCGTCCCTCGTCTGCATCACTTTGCGCCAAAGGCCGCTGCGCAACAGGGGATGAAACGTAAAAACCAGCGAAAGCCAAAGCCGCTGCTAGTGTGAGACCGGCAATCAATTTCCCGCCAACAGTCGACCAAGTGCGCGCGATCCAAACTGCCAAGCTCGCACCAAATACGCCGACCAACGCCGCCAAAACTCCGACTTGCCCAGCTTGTGCACTCACCACCCAAATCAGCCAGATCGCAGTCGCAAACATCGGAAATGCCAGCGCCTCGCGCAATCGTACCATCCAAGCGCCAGGCCTTGGCAAGGCTTGCATCAGTCTTGGCGCAAAGGTCAGTGCAACAAAGGGTGCTGCAAACCCAAAGCCCAACGCAATAAACACAAGCAGTGCAATAGGAGGAGGCTGGGTAGCCGCAAAGCCCAAGGCCGCGCCCATGAAAGGCGCCGTACATGGTGCCGCAACCACGACAGCGAGAATCCCGGTCGCAAACGACGACAAACCAGAATTTCCGCGGGCCAAGTTGCTACCCACACCCTGCAAGCTGGTGCCAATGTCAAAAAAGCCCAACAGATTGTAACCAATGAGAACCATCAAAACGGCCAAGGCGATCACAATAATTGGCGCTTGAAGCTGAAAGCCCCAGCCAATGGCATTGCCAGCCGCACCGAGCCCAATCAAAAGGCCACCAAGCGCTAGAAAGCTGGCGAGAACACCCGCGCCATACCATAGCCCATGGCCACGTGCTGCTCGGGTATCCCCGTGCGCTGCCTCCAGCAAACCCAGCGCCTTCATCGACAATATAGGAAAGACACACGGCATTAGGTTCAAGATAAGCCCGCCTAGGAAGGCGAGCCCGATTGCGGCGAGCAACCCGATCTGCGCAGTAACGGCCATGGGCTGAAGTTCTCGCGCGGCTTTCGCAGGGTTTGGCGATAATGGGTTTGGCGGGGGTGCTTCATACGAAGCTGCCAGCGCGTAAGCCCTTGTCCCACTGCCAGTGCCTATCACCAACACGCCGCCAACTGGGCCGACTAGATTGTTTGGAAATGACGGCGATTTCACAAGTGTCAGCCCAAATCCGTCTTTACCTCGCACCAGTTCTTGCTTTGCGGCAAAATCCACAAGTGCACCGATCTTGATTTCATATGGAAAAAAGTACGCATCGCTCGGGGTGTCCATGCCTGTTACGACCAATTGAAGGCCGCCAGCACCAAGGTCTGTTAGCCGCGCGCTGGCACGAAGTTGTGTTGGCAGCACGGTACGGGCGCGTGCGATTTGGTCGGCATTTGCGCTGTCTTGGCTAATCGTCGCAACGACCACATCCACTGCAACACGCGCCTGACCCGGGATGCAAATGTCAGAACATTCGAGCCAACTGACATCGGCAATGAGATTCAATGTCTCGCCCACTTTTGCCGAGGGCGGAACCTTAATCTCGACAGGAAAAACCGCTATTCGCGAATATCCATAATTGGTCAACGGACCAAAAGGTATTGCCGTTGGTGTCGGCCACTGGATTGGTCCAGCTGTAACGCCGCCGGGCAGCGTCCACGTTACAACCGTTGGTTCGCCTGAATCGCCGGGATTGCGCCAATATGTGTGCCAATTCTCGGCTATTTTCTGATTGAGTGCCACATAAAATGTCTCACCCGCGACAACAGCTGACTTTTGTGAAAGCAACGTCACTTCAACATTGCTAGGCCGTCCGGCTGACAAATTGTCTTGGGCAAAGACAACTCCCCCAGTGCCAAATGCGGAGGCAAAGAGGATACCCAAGAGTGTCAACAAGCGTTTCATAATGACCCATCCCTCAGCCGCCTACGCAGCCACATGGAGCCTATACGACAAAACTACTATGTTTTTGTTGTCACACGCCAGTTGTGCCGCTAGAAATTGCAGTCGAAGCGCGTCAACCTTATAAGCTGAGGCGTTTGAAAAGGGGCGAAAGTGAGCATCTTACCAAGGCAACCGGGTTGGTGGTTTGAAGATATCATCATAGGTCGAACTTATGATTTTGGTGCTGCACAAGTTACAGCCGATGATATCACGTTGTTTCACGAAAGATTTGCACCCAATTTGCCGCTCAAGACACGGGAAGCCGGCAAAGAAGGAGCAGGACCGCGCGCAGCAGAAAGCCATATCTACGCGCTTTGGCGGCGAATGCTCTGGGAAGAAACGCGCGACTGGCCTGTCATCCAGCGTCTTGGCCAAGATGCACTGCGCTATTACAAAGCAAGCTACGCTGGCGAAGAGCTGACCGTGCGGCTGAGTTTTTTGGCGACCGAAAACCGCAATGAAACTGAAGGTGTGTTGACCGCTAGCCACGAGGTTCTCGATCAAGACGGCTTACTGGTTATGAGCGTGATGACGCGGACTGTGATGGCCAAGCGGCCGAACGACAGTGCAATGGCCGGCTAAAGCGGCCCCCTACGCTTGTAAATCACTGTGAAGAAAACGAGCCAGTTTTATCAACACTTTACCGCGTAACTTCAATCCAAGAGTATCAAACCGTGCCTTAAAGCTCGACAAAAAACCCCTCAGCTAGGCCAAAGGGTTCAAAGCGGGTAACTTTTTAATAGTACTGGTGTTTAAGCAGCGGCTAATTCGACCAGCTTTGCCTTAACATCACGGCGAATTTTGCGCGCGCGATCGGACATCTTAGTTTCGTCGATTTTCACGATGTAAAAATCTAGGCCACCATTGTGATCAACCGAACGCAATGTCGCCATTGTGATCCGCAAACGGAACCCACGTCCAAGTGCTTCGGATGCCAATGTTACGTCTTGCAAGTTAGGCAAGTAACGACGCTTGGTCTTTGTGTTTGAGTGGCTCACGATGTTGCCGACAATCGGCCCGGTTCCTGTCAATTCGCAGCGGCGCGACATGGTTTCTACTCTCTTGTTATGGCCGACATGCACCAAGGTCATTTGGCAGTATACGGCGAATTCGTTTGCCTTTGCTTGCCATGAGGTACACGTGATGACGTTCACGGGCTAACTTCAGGTGCCACAGCATTTGGAGCGGCGCGATTACGGGTTAACAGCCAGAAAGTCAAGGCAAGCGCGCCGCCTAAGCTGTTGAACAATACCAAGCCCGCAATTTGTAACCGAGCGCAAAAACTCAAAATTCTAACGTGCTATTAACCATATTGCCGCACTGAAGCCGTAATCATCGTTGAAAATCCTAGGGGACACGATCCCGACATGGTTTTTAATAAACGTCGATAGCGGTCAGTTATAGCAGATTTTGACCTAAATTGGAGCGAGACAAACATGGATAGCGCCAGCGCAGTGGGAGGTTTCTCATTTTTAGAGCTGTTTTTGAAAGCTGATTTCGTTGTTAAGGCCGTGATGATTGGTTTGGCGCTAGCCTCGGTTTGGTCGTGGGCTGTCGCCATCGACAAATTTTTACAGGTCCGAAAACTTGAAGGCGGTGCGCGCGCCGTAGAAGCGACCTTGGCAGAAGGGCGCGGTCTTGATGGGGTTGAAGACAGTCCCCGCGCAGGCGACGCCATGGCACGCATTATCGCGGTCGGATTGGCTGAAGCGCGCGTCTCACGCCGTGTGCTAACGCCAACGGATGGTGGCATAAGTCGCGCGATAGAGCGTATGGAGCGCGTTATGCAGGCGGCAACAGCGCGCGAAATGGCGCGCGCCGAGCGCGGTCTTGCGGTGCTGGCGACCATTGGATCTTCAGCGCCATTTATCGGGCTTTTTGGCACCGTTTGGGGCATTATGAATGCGTTTCGCGGCATTGCAGAATCGCGCGACACGAATTTGGCCGTTGTGGCACCGGGCATTGCCGAGGCTTTGTTCGCGACAGCACTAGGCCTCGTCGCAGCTATTCCAGCTGTGATTTTCTACAATGCTTTGGCAGGAGCGTTGGACCGTTTTTCAGTTCGGGTGGAGGCGCTCACTGACGATGTAATCGCCCGCGTATCGCGCCGTATGCAGGACCCCGCCTAAGATGGCGGCGGGCATGGCAAAGCGCGGCGGACGGCGCGGCAGACGCGGACGTCGCTTTATGGGCGAGATTAACGTCACGCCATTCGTCGATGTTATGCTGGTTTTGTTGATCATCTTTATGGTTGCAGCACCCTTGTTAACCGTCGGCGTGCCCGTCGATTTGCCAAAAACCGAAGCCAAAAGCCTGCCCACCGAGCAAGAGCCGATTTCAGTCACCATCCAAGCCAATGGCCAGGTTTTTTTGCAAAATGAGGCAATCGCCTATGATCAACTGCTGCCCTCAATGACAACCATAGCCGGGCAGAGTTTTGACCGGCGCATTTTCATTCGCGCGGCTGAGACCGCCGATTACGGCGTAGTGATGCAAGTGATGGCACGCCTGAACGCGGCGGGTTACCGCAATTTGGGCCTCGTTACTGACCCCGTTGAGCGGTGAGGCGCGCATCATGCGCAATCCGAAAACTCAAGACGCCCTGACAGCTCGTGCTTTGCCTAACCGCAGCAGATCAAATGGAGGTCACGCCTTACCAATTGGCAGCGCTGCCTCGATTTTGATCCATGGTGGGCTGTTGTTTGTGGCGCTTTATGCTTGGCAAGTTGCACCACGCATCATGCCCGAAGACGTGATTGCCGTTGATATGGTTGCCGATACCCAATCCACAATCGGGCCTGGCGAAACGCCCGAAACGGCTCAGCAAGGTGTCGAGACCCAAACGCCAAGCCCGCTGCCGCAACAAAACCAACCTGCACTTGAACAAGTCTCGCCCATAACTCCCTTGCCGACACCAAAAGCAACCCCGATGCTGCCCTTAGAAGCGGATGCTCCTGCTCCAACTCCAGTTTCCCCTACTTCGCCAGCGCCAGCAACAAAAGCGTTACCCCAGCCAATAGCTAAAACGGCACCACTCCCAACGCCCCGGCCCGCGCCTTCACCAACTCCCAAGCCTTTGCCTAAACCATTGCCAAATACAGCCGCCCCTAAAGCGACGACCAAAGCCGCAAATGCCACATCTAGTTCACCGGCGCGCGCTGGCCCGCGTCAGGCAGCGCCCAGCGCACCGCCCGAGTTTGATCTTGCAGCCGCTTCATCGGCGGCAACTGGCGCTGATTCAGGTGGTCGGCGCGCGCCTCAGTTGGCAGCACGCGGGCAAGCGGGGCGATTGGGTGCGGCAGGCGGGGGCACTAAACTAACGGGCGATCTGGAAGCGGCTCTACGTCGCCAAATTCAACCGTGTTGGCTCGAACCAGCCGATCTGTCAAACCCGCGTCGCCTTCTTGTTGAAGTTAGCATTGATTTGGGGATCGACGGTCGTTTGCTGCGCGACCCAGTCTTGGTCACGCCGTCTAGCCGCGCAGGTGCCGATGCCAGCCTTGTGGTCGCCATCGACAATGCGCTTCGGGCTGTTCGCCAATGTGCGCCGTACAATTTACCACCCGACCGCTACGAAACGTGGCGACAAGTGCGGTTTAGCTTCGATCCACGCAGAATGTCGGGCACACCATGATAGAAATGTGCAACCTGCCCCGAAATTTCCATGATTTAAGGTCAAAAGATACTATGATCGCATCATCTCCAACCCGTTTGAACCTCGTTGCCACCCAATTGATGGCTGGCCTGATCATCATTGTGGCGCTGTTTCTGGCTGCGGGGCCCGCATTTGCGCAATTGAACGTGAGTGTCACTGAAGGTCATCGTCGCCCGATGCCGATAGCGATTGCAGAGTTTGACGGACCTAATGGCAAGGCAATTTCAGGCGCGGTGCGGGCAAATCTTGAGCGATCAGGCCTATTTCAAGTGCAAGACCCTGCGACGTTTCAACAAAGTGACACCGACGTAAATGTCGCGCCGCGTTTTCCTGCTTGGAGATCCATCAACACTCAAGCACTCGTTGTTGGCCGTGGGCGCAGCGCTGATTCACGACTACGAGTTGAATTTCGTATGTGGGATGTGTCGGGAGAAAGTCAGATGTTAGGCTTGGAATTCGCATCAGCTGATGAAAACTGGCGCCGGATAGCGCACAAGGTTTCCGATGCCATCTATAAACGCCTCACAGGTGAGGATGGCTATTTTGATAGCCGGGTTGTGTTTGTTGCCGAAAGCGGGCCTCCGTTGGCAAGGATTAAGCGCTTGGCGGTAATGGATCAAGATGGCGCAAATCCCAGTTTCTTGACCGACGGGCGGGATATGATTTTGAACCCGCGATTTAATGCGCAAGGGCAACAAATCGTCTATTCCGCTTTATCAACGCGTGGCTTAAAAGTGTGGGTATTGGATATTGAAACAGGCCGTCGCGAGGCAATTCAAGGCACCGGCAATATGGCCTACGCACCGCGATTCACGCCTGATGGACAATCGATCCTGTTCAGTTCTGATACCGACGGCGATAGCAACATCTTCATCAAAAACTTGCGTACCGGCAATTTGCGTCAGTTAAGTTCCCACCCTGGCATTGATACCTCTCCCGATATGTCGCCCGATGGCCGCGAGATTATCTTTACATCCGACCGTGGTGGCAGCCCACAAATCTATCGCATGAACGCCGACGGTTCAGGGGCGCGGCGATTATCTTTTGGTTCTGGTCAATATTCGACAGCTGTTTGGTCGCCAAAAGGGGATTTGATTGCGTTTACCCGCCAATCGGGTGGGCGCTTTCAAATCGGTGTTATGAACGGTGATGGCTCGGGCGAACGGACGTTGACAGAAGCCTATCTGGTTGAAGGCCCAACGTGGTCGCCAAACGGGCGCGTTGTGATGTTTCAGCGAGAAGCAGCGCCAGGTGCTTCGCCTACACTGTGGAGCGTCGATGTCTCGGGCGCAAATCTGCGCCAAGCACCCTATTCTGCAGCAAGCTCTGACCCTGCATGGTCAGCTACCCTTCCCTAAGTTTTTTCCAACTTCATCCCAACAGGAGGTTACTATGACGAACCCAACAATACTGACCTTGCGACGAATTGGCCTTACCGCGCTGGCATCCTGCCTAGTGATGAGTGCAGGTTGTGCGAGCAAACCAAAGCCCGTTCAAGCAGTAGCGGCCACAAGCCCGACTGCTGCATCGCTCGCGGCAGCTGAGGCGGCACGTCGCGCTGCGGCACCCCAGGCTAGCGCCTCCGTACCAACTGTTTTGGCACCCATCGCACGCGCGCAGGATTTTAGTGACGGAACTCAGGCGGGTTTGCGTCCCGTGCCCAGTGCAGCCCCGCCAAGTGCGGCAGTCGTCCAAGCTGCAGCAACATTGGCAGAGGCCGGAGACCGGATCTACTTCATGACTGACCGCTTTGACCTGACAGACGAAGCCCGCGCCATCCTTGGTCGTCAGGCTGCGTGGATCGAAGCCAATCCAGCCAAGCGGGTTATCGTTGCGGGCAGTGCTGACGAGCGTGGTACCCGCGAATATAATCTTGCACTTGGCTCAAAGCGAGCCAGTGCAGCGCGCGACTATTTGATCAGCCTTGGCATCAACGGATCGTCAATCGAGACGGTATCTTATGGCAAGGAGCGCCCAATGGATGCGCGCTCCAATTCTGAAGGTTGGGCGGTCAATCGCAACTCGCAAACCCAGTTGCTTGACTAAAGGCATTGGGTTTTAATACTGGGACGGGTGAGATTTGCTTACACGTCTCTGCCCGCCCGTTCCCTAATTCGCGCTCTTAGGCCAAGATTAATATGATACAGCCTCAACGGAAAAAATTGATTGGTCCAGCTTTGGCACTGGTCGCGCTATGGTGCGGCGGGATTGCGAGTGCCCAAGCGCAAGGGATGCCCAGCGAAGCCCAACCGCCAGTTTCCCAGCCGACAGCTTTGCAACCACCAGTGGCTCAAGTGCCTGTCGTGCAAGCACCTCAAGCTACAACGTCCACCATTGCTTTGATATCGGCCCCACCTGAGGTACAGCCAACAACTCTAGCGCAAGCGCCGGAGACCCTTTCGGCCCGCACATTGGTGCGGCTGGAACAGTTAACCCGAGAATTGTCCGAAACCATTGGTCGCGTTGAAGCACTGGAGGCGGTAGCCGCGCTTCAAAAGACCGAAAACCAGCGATTGGTTACCTTGATGGACGCTACCCGCGCCGCGCCCGCTCCCGCTCCTTTGGTTACATCAACTCCGCCCGTCACAACGATAGCCACTTCAGCAGAGGCCAGTATGTTTGTAGCGCCAACGCCGCCGCCAATCCCGCCAGCTATCATGCTGACAAACGCACAAGTTGCCTTACAAACAGGCAGCTATGTTGCCGCAGAGACCAATTTAGCGCAACTGATTTGGGTCTATCCCGCCAGCGCAGAAGCCTCCGAAGGGCGCTGGTTGCTGGGCGAGGCGCGTTATGTGCAATCGTCCTGGGGTACAGCGGCGCAAGCGTATGTGGACTATCTAAAAATCACCCCCGCTGGCCCACGCTCAAGCGAAGCCTTACTGCGTCTTGCCGGCGCTTTTCGCCAATTGGGCGACAATCGTCAGCGCTGTTTGGCTCTGACGGAGTTCAAGCGCCGCACACCAAGACCGGACGCGACGCTGAAAGCCCGCGCCGACAGTGAAATCGCGCGCACGACATGCCCGACAGCCTAGACACTCACACCATCTTTCAAGAGCTAGACACACTCCAAGCCCGCTTTGGTCCACGGTTCATTCTTGGGCTGTCAGGCGGGGGAGACTCCCTTGCGCTAGCACATCTGTGTGCAAAGTGGATGCAAACAGGCGGTGCCCAGATTACCGCCCTAATTGTTGATCACGGCTTTCGCGAAGGCTCGACGCAGGAAGCCATCCAAGCACAACAATGGGCTACGTCTTTCGGCTTAAAAGCAATCATCCATACCTATCAGGGCTGCAAGCCTGCCAGCCGATTGCAAGAACGGGCACGCCAGCTGCGCCACGATGCCTTTACACGATTGGCTTTTGAACAAGGCGGCGCAACTGTGCTGCTAGGCCATACTTTAGATGATCAAGCCGAAACAATTGCTTTCAGGCTGACACGTCAAACAGGCTTGGACGGTTTGGCGGGGATCGCGCGCGTCACGACTGACTTGTTACGTTGGCACGAGCACAGTTTCCCGATTGCGCGCCCCCTTTTGTCAGTGCGTCGAGCTGCATTGCGGGCCTATCTCACTCAAATCGGACAAAGCTGGATTGATGACCCCTCAAATGAAAACACGGATTTCGCCCGTGTAAATATCCGCAAACGCCTTGACATTTTAGGACAGCATGAGTGCCTTGCCCGCATTGGTGCGCTTGCGAGGTCACAACGCGATGCCCTTGATCAAGCTGTAGAGGATTTCTTGAGTGGACACACTGAGATCACGGTTAGTGGGGTCATGGCGGTTAATGTCGCTAAATTACTTGATTTAGCACCATGTCTTCAGGCCCGAATTCTGGGCAGGCTTATCATTAAAGTTGCGCCACAAAAATTTCCACTGGCGACCGAAAAGCTGAACGCTGTTTTGACCAACCTACGCCAGCCGGTCGTGAAACGAAGGACCTTAGGCGGTGCCCTCATTGAAATTAAAAATGGCAAGCTATCAGTGGTAACCGCACCTCCGCGAAGGACGACCTTCATCAACACGCATTTGTAACGAAAATGGGATGCAATCACACAGATATTGGGCTTACATCAGCGCAATAAACACCTATGTTAAACGATGACAGTCAGGCTGGTGGCAGGTTTCTTGCGACGATTGGTTTGGTTGGAAGAAGCTGGAAAGAAAGAGACACTCAATGAAGATGCGCGATCTTGCTATTTGGGGATTTTTGGCGCTGGCACTGGTAACAGTGTTTTCGCTTATGAATCGTCCAACTGCTACTCCTGCGGCCAATAACATGGCCTATTCGACGCTGATCCAAGAAGTTGATGGCGGTCGCGTTAAACAAGTCACGATTGTTGGTGATATCGCGCGCGGGCGAATGCAGGACGATAAGCAATTTGTTACGATGTTGCCAAATGACACATCTTTCATAGAAGAGCATTTGACGGCTGCAAAAGTCGATACCTCGTTTGAGCCTCAACCCCGTACACCATTCCTTGGCGCAATGCTGGCTAACTTGCTGCCCTTGTTGATCATGGTTGGCCTATGGTTTTTCTTGATGCGCCAAATGTCTGGCGGCGGTGGCAAGAATGGCGCGATGGGTTTTGGTAAGTCCAAGGCTAAATTGCTGACCGAGAATAAGAACCGCGTCACATTTGAAGACGTCGCAGGCATCGACGAAGCACGCGAAGAACTCCAAGAAGTCGTCGATTTCTTGAAAGACCCCACTAAATTCCAACGCCTTGGTGGCAAAATCCCAAAAGGTGCGTTGCTCGTCGGCCCACCAGGTACGGGTAAAACGCTTACAGCACGCGCGGTTGCCGGTGAAGCTAATGTGCCGTTCTTTACCATCTCGGGTTCTGACTTTGTTGAAATGTTCGTCGGGGTTGGCGCGAGCCGTGTGCGCGACATGTTTGAACAAGCCAAGAAGAATGCGCCCTGCATCATCTTCATCGACGAAATTGACGCTGTCGGTCGTCACCGTGGTGCCGGTCTTGGTGGCGGCAATGATGAGCGTGAGCAAACGCTCAACCAATTGCTCGTCGAGATGGACGGTTTTGAAGCCAATGAAGGGATCATCATCATCGCAGCCACCAACCGCCCAGACGTGTTGGACCCTGCTTTGTTGCGTCCCGGTCGTTTTGACCGCCAAGTGACTGTCGGTTTGCCTGACATCAATGGCCGCGAGAAAGTGCTCAAAGTACATATGCGCAACGTACCTTTGTCCAATGACGTGGACGCTAAGACCATCGCGCGCGGTTGCCCAGGTTTCTCTGGCGCTGACCTCATGAACCTTGTCAATGAAGCAGCTTTGCTGGCGGCGCGGCGCGGCATGCGCTTGGTCACCATGAAAGAGTTTGAAGACGCCAAAGACAAGATCATGATGGGCGTTGAGCGCAAAACCATGGCCATGACTTTGGAAGAAAAAGGCCTGACTGCCTATCACGAAGGCGGTCATGCTTTGGTCGCCCTCACCGTCCCTCACACGGATCCGGTGCACAAAGCCACGATTATTCCCCGTGGCCGCGCACTCGGCATGGTGATGCAATTGCCAGAGCGTGACAAATTGTCGTTCTCCTATCGCCAGATGATGAGCCGTATGGCGGTCATGATGGGTGGCCGCGTTGCCGAGGAACTGATCTTTGGCAA
>JAYSRI010000183.1:0-1755 GCA_043721175.1 Alphaproteobacteria bacterium | reverse complement strand
TCATCGATCACGCAATCAGGGTTCACAAAAACGAGTATATCGTCTTGCGCTTGACTTGCACCAAGATTGCACCCGCGCCCAAAACCTATGTTGCCGTGCCCAGTGATGAGCTTCAGCTTAGGCTGAACAGTGGCACGCTCGCGCAGCGCGGCCACCACATCAGGGGAGTTGCCATTGTCGACGAGGGTAACTTGCCGACACAACGGTGCATCTATCAATGCTGACAGGCACGCTTCCAATACGGGTCCCGTGTGATAACTTACGACAACGGCACAAAAGGAAGGTGCAGCAGTCGTCATCAAAAATTGTTTTCTTCACTGACGGCATCTTTGGGCCTAAAGTCCCGAAGCGCTAGCGAGAAAGCGATGACAGCCGCAAAGCTCGTCCACATCCATTCCCGCCAAGCTGCGTGACTTAAACCCCATTGCAGCGCCAAAAACGTCAAACCGCCAACAAGCGCAGCTGTAGCAACCTTGTGGCGGCCAAATACCCTGATCGCCGCACTACCCGCAGCAATGATGACGATGCTGGCGAGCATAGCACCAATGGCACCTGTCTCCAGCCAGACGTGCAAGGGTGCAGCGTGAGGGTGGAGCTGGATTTGTGGCCAGTCAAAACCTTCAAAACGCACGGTTTTGTCAAATGTACTGCCGGCGCCAACGCCCCACCCTGTTAAAGGCTTTTGTGCGATCAGCTCAGCGGACACGTTCCACATTTGTGCACGCCGACCGTAAGACATCGGCAGATGACCGCCAGGCGCTATTGCAACCGCCAGCTTGGTTATAAATGGATATGATAGTGGCGCTGAAATCATGATCATAGCGCAACAGCCCGACAGAATGCCGAGTGTAATACGCGGAAACCAAAGCGCTAACAATGCCGCGCACGTGCCCACAATCAGGCCGACAGCGTTCAAATCCGTACCAAACTGAAGGGCAATTACGCCACTAACAACGACGAACCCAACTAAAAATCGGCGGTCGTGGGTATCTCTTTGAAGACAAGCAAAGCCAATCCAAAATAGACTCAAAGTTGCAGTCCCAGCGCGACCAAGATCGCCCGCTATTGCTAACGGGTCCTTCTCAGGACTGGCAATTTTGTTCATTGCCCCCGTCGAAATAGCCTCGAACACCAATACAAATAAAGCGATGCCAAGTGCCGCAACCACGGCGCGGCGAGCCATTTTCTGATCGCCTTCATCAATCGATGCGCACGCCCAGACAGCTAGTGGCGCAAACACAACCATAGTCGCAAGTCGCCGCACGCTTTCCCCTGCCAGCTCTTGCGCAGGTGACCATAGGGCTGTCAGCATGACCCAGCCAACAAACGCGAAAAAGACCAACCAAGCAAACCATTGCCGAAACACCCCTTGTGCTATAGCTGTCACCAAAGGCTTATCGTGTGCGCTAATGCCATAAATCAACGCCCACAGACCAACTAAGCCGATCAGCAATGATAAGCCCGTGACGCCTGTGCCCGCAAAAAAGCCAAAGCCAACGCCCAACGTTCCCGCAATTTTTGCACGTGTGCTCAGGGGCGCGTTACTAGCCATATTTATGTAGTCGGCAACCGCAAATCAGGTGGCGTACCTTCGATGCCCAGGGCTGCAATAGCCTCGTGCAAAGTCATGATCTCTTGGCCTTGGCTGCCAAAGCGGCGCAGCGCCACTTTGCCCTCTTCAGCTTCACGCATGCCGACCACGGCCATGACTGGCACTTTAGCGAGGGAGTGTTCGCGGACTTTATAGTTGATCTT
>JAYSRI010000182.1:0-4386 GCA_043721175.1 Alphaproteobacteria bacterium | reverse complement strand
GCGCCAACATGAAGATGGAGCACTAACATGAGAGATATTTCCCACGATACCTCAATGGCTGCGATGTATCGCGACGACCCAGCTTTCGCCACCGCGCTTTTGAACGACATTCTCAAAGACGGTGATGCCGCTGAGTTGTTGGTTGCACTACGGCAGATGACGCAGGCTTTTGGTGGCGTTTCTGAAGTAGCCGCTGCTGCTAGCTTAAATCCCACCCAGCTTTATCGGACGCTATCCAAAGAAGGCAACCCAAGCATCAAGAGTTTGTCGAGCGTTTTGCGGGCGATGGGCTTGCGTCTGGCTGTTGAACCGATAGCGACCGCAGGATAAATGCGACAACCCTCTAGCGCCGCGCGCTAAACCCGTTATCACTGTCGCCAACGACATACAGCCCGAACGGGTAAGGACTCAGGGAGCAAACACGTGGACTTCAATTTCACTGACGAACAAAATATGTTGCGCGATAGCATCGGTAAGATGGTGCAGCAAAAGTATGACTTTGATAGCCGTAAGAAGGCGATTGCTGACGGTGGCTGGCGCCCCGCGATCTGGGCCGAAATGGCCGAGATGGGCCTGATGATGGCGCCATTGCCTGAAGATATGGGTGGCCTTGGCGGAGGTGCGATTGACGCGCTCGTGATTATGGAAGAGTTTGGCAAAGGCCTTGTCGTGGAACCATTTGTGCCCAGCGTTATTGCTGCGGGTGGTCTGTTGCGCGAGGCGGGCAACGCCGCCCAACGCGAAGAGCATGGCGGGCGTATTACTACGGGTGAGGGCATATACGCGCTGGCGATCAGCGAACCTAAAAGCCGCTATGACATCGCGGACGTCTCCACGACTGCTAAGAAAGACGGCGCTGGTTATGTGATCAACGGTCACAAATCAGTCGTGATTGGTGGGCCACAAGCGGACACTTTGATCGTGACCGCGCGAACATCAGGCGGACAACGCGACAAGAGCGGAAACAGCGCCTTTGTCGTTTCCAAGTCCGCCGCTGGTGTGGCGACTAAAGACTATCCGACCGTGGATGGTCTGATGGCCTGCGACGTTTTTTTTGAGAATGTTTCGGTCGGCGCTGATGCCTTGATCGGCGAAGCAGATGCGATCTTGCCAGCACTTGAAGCCACCCAAGATAATGTGATCGCGGCTCTTTGCGCTGAAGCGGTTGGTGCGATGCGGGTAGCGCATACCCAAACGGTGGATTACGCCCGCCAACGCAAACAGTTTGGTACTTCAATTGGTAGCTTCCAAGTGCTGCAACACCGCATGGTGGACATGTTCATGTGGGTCGAGCAATCGACATCCATGGCTTATCTCGCTGCGATCCGTTGTGGCGAAGACGATGCGTTCGAGCGCGCCAAGGCCTGTGCTGCCGCTAAGACCCAAATCGGGCGCGGTGGACGCTTTGTCGGTCAAAATGCGATCCAGATTTTTGGTGGCATGGGCATGACAGATGAGCTGGCCATCGGTCACTACTTCAAGCGCTTGACGATGATTGATACCCAAGCAGGCAGTGCCGATTGGCACTTGAAGCGCTATGCGGGCTTGACCGCCATTGGCGACAAGAAGGCGGCGTAAGAACCACATTCTGAAAACAAAAAAGTGGGGGGCCGCTGATGCGACCTCCCAAGGATGGAGCCTGTGTCCGCGCTCGGATTAGGGTGCAAAACGCTGTGAGCTTTGTTGACGGAAAGCGCGCAATTGCGGGATGTCTGATTGAGCGGGTGCAGCCTTAGTTGGCACGCATGCGACGCGATTGCCCTCGTCTTTAGTCTCCACGCTGTTAGTAGGCGTTGTGCATGCTTGTGATGCCGGTTCGGCTGCCGTTGTGGTGGGTGTGTTGTCTTCCTTCGTACTTGGGCCACTCGGTTCTGATTGGGGCACCATCGGTTGAATGGCCGTGCTCGGGAATTCTTTGTCGACCTTCGCTGTTGCCGGGCCAAACGCGAGTAATAGAGCCGCAGCAATGACGGGAATGTTAGCTTTCATGATCAGGGCCTCACTCTTTCGATGGAGAGGCTAAATGGGCCTCGAATAAATCTGTTCTAACCTGAACCCTGTTCATCCGCCTGACTTTTACCTGACTTCTATCCGACTTCTTTCCGACCTTTTTTGAAACTCTGCTGGTAAGGCAGAGCAAGTTCGTGTAACCCTCCGGCAACTTCAGAGATGAAATCGGCTGATTTATGGGTTAGCTGGCAATTTGTTGTCTATGTAGGGACAATGAGGCCGAGCTTTGAAGAATAGGTGTTGGCGTTCACGGAGATTGGAAACTGAAGATGCAATCCAACATCGATCTTACCCAAGAACCAGATTTTGAGATTGTCGATCTGCGCGTTCGACCCGCTGCGTGTCATGTTGTGGCCCACGATGTGACAACGCGGGTCGAACCCAAGGTCATGGAAGTGTTGATCTTATTGGCCCGCGCGGAAGGCGGGAATATCTCTCGCGATCAATTGATCAACTCTTGTTGGGAAGGGCGGGTCGTCACAGATGATGCTATTACCCGCACATTAAGCAAAGCGCGAAAAGTTGGGATGTTGACCAGTCCACCGTCGTTTCGGATCGAAACGCGGCCCAAAGTTGGTGTCCGGCTGGTGTCATCATCGCAATCTAACGGCATTGATGTAAAAGCCAATGGGCATACTCTAGAAAATATCGAACCTTTGCTCATTGTGTTTCCATTCGAAAATTTATCGACCGATCCTGAGTTGCAATTCTTTTCTGACGGCGTTTCCGAAGAAGTCCTCAGTCGGATTGTGCGCGGTTCTAGGCTTAAAGTGATAGGCCGTGCTTCCAGCTTCCACTATCGCGGCGACCAGAAAGCGGCTGCCGCCGTTGCCCTTCAGGCCACCCATATGATCGAAGGTACTGTGCGTCGTTCAGGCGACCGCGTTCGCATCAACGTTCAGCTGACAGATATCAGCACAGGTGCCGGCCTTTGGGCTGACAAGTTTGACCGCGACTTGCGTGATATTTTTGCGCTACAAGACGAAATTGCCGACAATGTTGCGCGCTCTTTGCTGACAACGTTTGATCTTGCAGGTCGGACGCCAATTGATCCAGCAATTTACGACTTGTACTTGCGTGCCAAGAACCTTGAAGGCAATCCCGACCGTCTATTTCAACGCATTGCGACGTTAGAGCGCGTAACGCAAAGCGCGCCCAATTTTGCCGATGGATGGGGCAGACTTGCGTCACTGCGCGCTTACGTTGGGTTGAACTTACCCTATGCTGCGCGCGGTTTGATAAAGGCGCAGGCTCTTGACGCTTTTGCGTGCTGTCGCGAAATTGACTCACTCAATCTGGAATCCAATTACGCGACTTATTGGTTGACGGCCCCTTTTGGAGAATTCACCGACCAAGAGCGCATCATCCAAAAAAGTCTTCATCGCGACAATCCGACAGGCGATGACCTCGCGATGGCGGCTTTTCACTATTGTAACGTTGGACTCAGGCGCCGGTGCCGCAACTACGCCAGCCGTGCGTGGCAAATTGATCCGTCCAATTGGAGCGCCAGTATTAACTACGCGAGTTCACTTTGGGGATGGGCACCAAGCGTTGAAGTTTTTGCTGTCTTGCGCGCTCACATCGCTGCTTTTCCCGAAGATCAGCATGGAACTGCCTATTTGCTTTTGGTTGCATCCCTGATGGGCAATTGGGATGAGATAGATCGCTTAACTGATCCAAAACGCCTCGCTCAATTCCCCCTGCGCGAACATCAAGGCTTGCTTATGACAGCCGCAACCATGCGCTATCCAACACCAGAAAATCGCCGATTTCTGTTTGACATGATGAAGGCGCGCGCGGAAAAGATCGGCGCAAGCGATTGTGTCGTGATATCGTTTGCTGCGATGATTGGCATGGCTGACGATTGCTATACTTCGTTTGCACAATTGCCTTTAGGGCCAGCAGGCACCAAGGGCGACACTCTGGGTCTGATGGGGCATCGCACCTATTTGCTCTTTACCCCAGCCAACGAAAAAGGTCGCGCCGATCCGCGCTTTGTAAAGCTGTGCGCGAGGCTAGGCCTTGTTGACTATTGGCTCAAAAACGACCTCTGGCCAGATTGCGCCAGTGAAGTACCCTACGATTTTTACGCATTGTGTGAGCAAGCACGAGACGAGCCCGTAGATTGCTTTGACCGCTTTGTTAGACCCGAACCACGCCCTCACGAATAAGGCTTTGAGCGGTGGCGAGGATTGTTTCGGCTTCTGGTCGCTGTGACCAGCCAAGGACGGTGCGCGCTTTTTCGTTGGTGATTGGCCGATAGCGATCCAGTTCGTAGATGATCGATTTGGTGACCGGATCAAAATTACCCATGATTTTCACCAACCAGCTAGGCAATTTACCCGTTGGCACTTTCCTGCCTGCAACGCCTAAATC
>JAYSRI010000181.1:0-4386 GCA_043721175.1 Alphaproteobacteria bacterium | reverse complement strand
AAGTCTGGATCGCCACTGGCAATCACTTCACCAATTGCATGGCCTTGAAGTGCCTCACCCAATTGAAACGGCGGCACGTAGCTTGGACGGTCATACATGCGTCCCCGCATGTAAGGATCCACACTCATCCAATGATTGCGAACTTGCACCATACCATCGGCAGGAGCGGCGACATCAGTGGTTGCAACACAAAAATTGGCGGCAACTGGCGCTCCGTCGGGGCGGCTTACGAGTTGGATTTCGCGCGATGTTGCCGTTGTCATGGTTTCTTCCCTGTGCCTGTTATTTGTTATTTGCATGTGATGCCATCACTGTATCAGAAACAACACGACATTGGGTAGGGGCTAGCGGCTGCAATCACGCAATTTTCACGAATAAACTGCGCGCGCGCTTTCTTCAACGTAAGCCATCGCTAAACGCCAAGGACCTGGCCCGTAGGAAATGCGCGCAACACCCATATCAGCAAGTTGTCGATTTGAAGGCGCACCGGCCATCGTCATGACGTTAATTGGCAGCGCGCTTTGAAGGCAAATCCGTGCCAATAGCGCGGGGTCAACGAGGCCCGGAATGAAAAAACCACTGGCGCCGACGTCACGATACGCTGCCGAACGTTCCAACGCGTGGTCGACCATTGCGTCGCAATGCGTGTCGCGGGGTGCTTTCAAAAAAATATCGGTGCGCGCATTGATGAAAACATCAACATTCGCTTGGCTGCAAGCGTCACGGAGAGCAGCAATGCGTTCGCATTGTTCAACCACACCATAGAGACTGTCGGTCCCAACAATTTGATCTTCGAAGTTAAAGCCAATGACACCGGTACCAAGCGCCACCAATGCGTTGGCGCGCAAAACGTGAACATCGCGCGAATAGCCGCCTTCAAAATCCATCGTGACCGGCAATTCTGTGGTGCTCACGATCCGCGCGACGTGTTGAATTGCTTCGTCCAAAGGCAGGCTTTCCCCATCATCACAACCAAGCGCTCCCGCAACGGCGCGGCTACCAGTGGCAAGGGCTTTGGCTCCCGCTTTCTCAACAGCCTTGGCGCTGCCAACGTCCCACATGTTGTACAAAACTACAGGGTCGCCTTTGATATGGAGCGCATGAAATGCGCGGGCTTTGTCTTGCTGGTTGCTCATCAATGTTTCTCCTGTATGCGTTGACATGCAACGATGAATGCAGCACGTCTAGCGGCTTTCGGACCTTGACACACAGCCTTAGCGAGAACACCGCCTGTCAGCCGACAAGTCCATTTATGGCGCTGATCATAACGCAGCCAAGAAGACACATTCTCGCTTTTGCGATCACACTTCCAGCAAGCGCCGCGCAATCACTTGAGCTTGGATCTCTCCGGCACCCTCAAAAATATTGAGAATGCGCGCATCGGCCAGCACGCGGCTAATGGGATATTCAAGCGCAAAGCCATTGCCACCGTGGATTTGCAACGCATTGTCAGCCGCCATCCACGCCACACGCGCCGCGAGCAACTTCGCCATGCCCGCTTCCAAGTCGCAACGCTTGTCCTCATCCTTTTGGCGAGCAGCGAAATAAGTCAGTTGCCGCGCACCCAATATCTCTGCCGCCATCTGCACCAGCTTGTTGTGCACACGCGGAAAGGCAAAAATCTGGGTGCCAAATTGCTGGCGGTCTAACGCGTAGCTCAATCCCAAATCAAGCGCATTTTGTGCCACACCAATGGCCCGCGCCGCAGTTTGAATGCGTGCACTCTCAAAAGTCGCCATCAAATGCTTGAAGCCAAGGCCTTCAACGCCGCCTAATAGGTTTTCGGCGGGCACTTCGAAGCCATCAAACGCGAGCTCATATTCTTTCATGCCACGGTATCCGAGCACTTCGATCTCGCCCCCAGTCATGCCTTTGGCGGGAAACGGATTGGCATCATCGCCGCGTGGCTTTGGTGCAAGCAGCATCGATAAGCCAGAGAAATTGTTTGTTTCAGCTTTAGTCCGCACCAGCATTGTCATCATGTCGGCCCGCGCTGCGTGGGTGATCCACGTTTTATTGCCGGTCACCACCCAATTGTCGCCCACAAGCTCACCGCGGGTGCGCAAGGCGCCTAAATCTGAACCCGTGTTGGGCTCGGTAAACACCGCCGTGGGCAAAACCTCTGTTGAGGCAATAGCTGGCAACCAATGATCTTTTTGTGCTTGCGTGCCCCCCGTCAGGATCAGTTCGGCTGCAATTTCAGAGCGGGTGCCTAGTGAACCAACACCAATATAGGCCCGCGATAATTCTTCGGAAACCACGCACATCGCCGTCTTGCCCATGCCCGACCCGCCATATTCCTCAGGAATAGTGAGGCCGAAAACGCCAAGATCGGCCATCTCGGTGATGATATCCATTGGAATCAGTTCATCACGCATGTGCCAGCCATGGGCAAAGGGCGCGACTTTATTCTGACCAAAGCGCCTGAACGTGTCGCGCACCATTTCGTAGGTTTCATCGAGGCCAGTGATTTCAATGGTGCCCTTGCCCTGACCGTCACGCACGTACTGGGCGGCGCTGGTTTTTAGGTCTTGGGTTGCTGATCCCAACAGCGCCTGAGCGGCTCGCCCTGATAGGGCTATGTCCACAACCGCTTCAATGCCCAAATCAGCAGGGCGAATGCGTTCGCCTTGGTTCATCGCGATGCCGCCTTTGAGGTCTGCCAAATAGTCGGCAAACAACAAGGTCGACAACGCGGCCTCGGTTTCACCAAACTGGCCAGTGGCCGCCAAGGCTTCAGCCCAATTGGCGACTTCCCGCAAAGTTTCAAGATAGGTCGCATACCAAGCCAGACCGTGCACAATATGCTGATGGGTATCGATCAGCACCTTGTCAATTTTACCCGCAACACAGACATGTTGGCGCACTTGGTTTAATGCGGCGGCCTTGATGGCTGGCAAGGCGGCCACCACCTCGGCGAACAGTGCTGGCAAGGTCGAAGTTGAAAGCTCTAGTTCAAGGCTAAGGACGGTGGCGTTCATCGTTTCGCTTTCTGTTTGTTCGCACGTGCACAAACACATAGCGCAGCACGAGATCGTGTCAAACCAAGCCTAGCCATTCTCGCCATCACAACAGAATTTTGTTTTTGGCGCGCGGCGTGGCAAAAGCCTATCATGACTGACGTAAAGCGCACCAAGCCAGAAATGCAAGTGGCAATTGACGCGCTCAATCGCGGGCATTTGGTCGGCCTACCAACGGAAACTGTTTACGGGCTGGCTGGCGATGCAACAAATCCGTTGGCGATTGCTGCCATTTTTGAAGCCAAAGACCGCCCCCGCTTCAATCCGCTGATTTCCCATGTTCATGACCTTGAGGCGGCGCAGCGGCAAGGCGTGTTTTCGCCCTTGGCCGAGAAGCTGGCACGCGCGTTTTGGCCAGGACCCCTAACCTTGGTGGTGCCCCGACAGATCGACTGCGAAGTCTGCGACCTCGCCTGTGCGGGTTTGACGACAATCGCCTTGCGCGTGCCAAATCATCACCTGACCCTTGATCTCTTGCGTGCTTTTGGGCGGCCAGTTGCGGCACCTTCGGCCAATATTTCCGGTCGTCCGTCGCCTACGACGGCGGCCCACGTCGAACGCGAATTTAGTGAGAAAGTTGCGGTTGTGCTGGATGGGGGAGCGTGCAGCATCGGGCTGGAATCGGCCGTGGTGGCCGTATCGGGCGACACGGCAACTTTGTTACGGTTAGGCGGTTTGACGCGCAGCGAGATTGAAGCAGTTTCAGGCCCATTGTTGTCCGCCAACCAAACAGATTTGTCAGCGCCACCAAGCCCCGGCATGTTATTGCGACATTATGCGCCGCGTGCTCCCGTGTTGCTCAACCAATTGAGACAACCGCGAGGCGGTATCTTGCTTGGATTTGGTGCCGTGCAGAACGACCGGCAATTTAACCTCAGTCCCAAAAGCGATTTGCGTGAAGCCGCCGCTAATCTGTTCGCATTGTTGCGCGCCGCCGACGCTCAAAATCCAACCGCCATCGCCGTCGCTCCCATTCCACATATAGAATTAGGCGAAGCGATAAATGATCGGCTGGAGCGTGCAGCGCGGCGATGAACCGTACTTGATCATAGAGTAATGCCCAATGCTCGGCTCAAACGCCTTTTTTCCTTGCCCAGCCCGCCAGTTTGGGCAAAGAACGAGGCGCAAAATAAAACGACATGAAAGGCCTCTCCCCGATGACACCGTTTAAGTCTGCTGCTTTGATGCGCATCAAACCGTCTGCCACCATGGCGGTGACCCAAAAGGAGCGTGAACTGAAGGCAGCGGGGCGTGATACCATTGGCCTTGGCGCAGGCGAACCTGATTTTGATACGCCCGACAACATCAAGGAAGCCGCGATCAAGGCGATCCGTGACGGCAAGACCAAATACACCAATGTCGACGG
>JAYSRI010000180.1:0-4387 GCA_043721175.1 Alphaproteobacteria bacterium | reverse complement strand
TACCCCTTGCCCTAACCACAAATTAGCGCCACATCAGCCTCAACGATCACAACCTAGGAGCAACCACCATGAGCCGCGAATATGATATCATTGTTTATGGCGCTTCTGGCTTTACAGGGCGGTTAGTGGCTGAATATCTGGACGCCAATTACAAAAATGGTGGACCAGTTAAATGGGCCATGGCAGGGCGCAGCCTAGAAAAGCTGGCAGCCGTCCGCGATGAAATAGGCGCTCCCGCAGATACACCTTTAATGGCGTGCGATGCCAATGATCCCGCTTCGTTGGAGGCCATGGTCAAAGCCACAAAGGTTGTTATCACAACTGTTGGCCCCTACCAGTTGTATGGCGAAGGCCTTGTGGCGGCGTGTGCCGCACATGGCACTGATTATGTTGATCTGTGCGGAGAGCCAGTTTGGATGCGCTTTATGGTCGACGCCCATGAAGCAGCCGCCAAAGCGTCAGGCGCACGCATTGTGTTCTCGTGCGGCTTTGACTCGATCCCGTCGGACCTTGGTGTGCAGTTGGCGCAAGAGGAAATGAGGACCCGCTACGGGGTGCCTGCCAGCCGCATCAATGCCCGCGTGCGCAAAATCTCGGGCGGCGCGTCAGGTGGAACAGTCGCTAGCCTGAAAGCAACATTGATTGCCGCCGCAGCAAATCCAGTCGTGTTGGAATATTTGCGTAATCCGTTTGCGATCACTCCGGGCTTTACAGGTGCCAAACAACCGAGCGGCATGAAAGTGTATTTTGACGAAGTGATGGGGTCGTGGGTCGCCCCCTTTGTGATGGCACCGATCAATACCCGCAACGTCCACCGCACCAATATGTTGCTCGGCCACCCTTACGGGACTGATTTTGTCTATGAAGAAATGATGGCAACTGGCCCCGGAGACAAAGGCGAAATGATCGCCAACGCTGTTGCAAACGACAAGAGCATGTCGTCTGATGATGCGCCAAAACCCGGCGAAGGCCCAAGCAAAGAAGAACGCGAAGCGGGCCACTACGACATCTTGTTTATGGCTGACGCTGGCGAGGGCAAGACCGTCAATGTAGCCGTAACGGGTGATCGCGACCCCGGTTATGGCTCAACCTCCAAAATGATCGCGGAATCGGCGTTGTGCCTGTTGAATGAAGCCAAAGACGCCAAGGGCGGCATCTGGACAGCCGGTGCAGTCATGGGCCCTGCCCTGCGTGGTCGCCTTATCGCCAATGCCGGTTTGACGTTTCGGGTTGAGGGATAGTCCAATTGCTACGGCGATCCAGATTGTAGCGCCGTAGCAATTCCACGTTTATTCTGCAGCGACATGTGCGATGGCGTTTGTACCCTTTTGTCCAATAACTTGAGCAAACTTGGCGTGATAAGTCGGGTCTTCAGTCCCCATCCAGCGGTCCCAATGCGTGAACCAAAGGCCATAATTATAGCTTGCGCGGGCGTGATGCAGATCGTGATGAGTGACAGTCGTCATCCAATCAAACAATGGCTTGCCGTCCTTATTGGCCGGAAATAGCTCATAGCCACAGTGGCCAATTGTGTTGCGCGCAATTTGAAAGATCATGTAGGCAGTTATGACGACATACGAGGTGGGGACGATTAAGCTCCAGAATACCAGATAGATAGCCTGCACAAATGCTTCCTTCATATCGAAGCTATAGGCCGTGAAGGGCGACGGATTGTAGGATTTATGGTGGGTCTTATGCCAATGTTTGAACATTTTTGGGTGATGCATGATCTTATGCGTCCAGTAAAACCAAGTATCATGTCCATAGGCCAAGGCGATGAACGTCGCCACTGCCCATATTGGCCCGAGTTTATCAGCGACAACGTGACCCCACATCCACCCCATATTGTCTAAGATGCCATACAAAATACCGACAGTTGAGAAGACCGCTATAGAACGCACAGAAAAGAAGAACTCTTTGACAAGCTGGATTGTGGGAGGGACGTCCGTGCGGATCTTGCGGCTTGCTAGAGGCTTGGCCAGAATGACCCAGATCAATAGCCAAGTTGCCAGCGCGAATACGACATAACGTGTCAAGTCAGTTTGGGCATCTTGCAGCCAGCCCATAATAAAGTTCTGAAGGTCTGTGATTAACATGTCGGTTCCTATCGTGTTGCGATAAGATGCCTATTGAGAGTAGTTTAAGGGCGATGCTCGTTGATTTCCAAATCTGAATGATTTTTGCAGATTTCACACAGCTATTTCATGAATCGGCGAGATTTTGGGCACGCCATTCGGTAGGTGACATGTCGGTGCTGGCTTTAAAAGCGCGGTTGAAAGGGCCAAGTGAACCAAAGCCTAAGTCAAAGGCAAGCTGGGATATGGACAAGGTTGCTTGTGCAGGATCAGAAAGGGCGTCCTTGGCAACTTTGATGCGGTGCGAATTGATGAAGTCGGCGAAATTTTTATAGCCTAGGCGCTCATTGATGAGGCGGCGCAAGCGATACTCGGGAATCGACAATTCATGCGCGAGCACGCCTATGGACAGGCCTTCGCGCTTCCAAATCTGGTCTTCGTCCAAGGCGTGCTGCAAACGTTGAAGCAGGGTTCTTTCGACACCTTCCAGTGGTTGGTCAGCGCCGTCTGTATTGTCTTCTGGCACTGCACTACGTGTCCCCCAAAAAATAGGCCCAGCCTGGAGAAAGCCGATCGTGCTGCCCAGTGCCATAAAGGCCAACATTGCTGCTTGTACCAAACGCCAAGCCTCAAAGGTTCCGCAGCACTGGCGCCCTGTAAAATCCAGCCACGCTACGAGTCCGATGTAGGAGGCTGCTGTAAACACGAGCGGCACCCGCAATTGGCGCCGAGCCTCGATTAAATCGCTACTAATGCCGCGCATCAGAACAAACAGCAGGTGTCCCATCATTGTGATCGAAGCCAAATGATAAAACGCCCAATAGTAGTTTTCCGTTATGGTCGTATCAGCTTGGTTCCACCAGTTTAGCAGCGCCAAACCTGCCACAGGTATTAAGCGCGGCCAGAACCGCCCTTTTGTATCGTCAAACACCCCCAGCATAAAGGCCCAAAAGAAGGCGGTTGCCAAATTTTGCGTAAACCAAATAAAGCCACGACCCGCTTCTGCACTAGGGCCGGTTTCCAGCAAATTGTCGAGAACGTGGGCTATCGCGCAAAGGTAAAATGCTACGCCCGCCCACATCACGCGCGTTGCTTTACCATTGGCAACCATGACTAAAACGGTCGACAGAAATCCGCCAATTGCCACACCGCTCAACAATGTCTCTAGCAATTCGAGTGTCATATTTCCCAGCATACATTGTTCGAGATTTTAGAATGAGCATCAATGATGTGCACTATGTTTCGACGACCCGTCAATTGGCGTCGGGTCCATCCTTCTTTAGTCCCCCCTACGCGCGGCGCATGGCTGACTACCGCCCGCACGGCGGTTGGCATACTTCTTCGAATGTCAAATTATGCCAACGGCCCTTTGAAATGACCGACTACTGTTTCTTAATCTTGGAGCGCGACTTTGGTAAGTCGCCAGACTGCTGACAAACTCCTAACGATGATTGCTGAGACCAAAACTAACCCTCTGTCGGGGCATGAAATTACTTGAAAACTGGGAGCGCGGCATACCAATGCCGCTTTTCGGCAAAATGCGGCATTGGTATGCCGAGCTCCCAAAGCCAAAATTTGAGCAAACAGGTTTGTCAGCAGTCTGGCGACTTACTAAAGTCGCTCTTTAATTGATCGCCAACGAATACTGAAAGTTGTCGACGTTCGCAACGCGACTTTGGTAAGTCGCGCTCCGCCCCAATCCCATACTTAACCGCTGTGTCAATTCATTGGGCCGTCAGTATAACGGTGATGGTTGGCCAGTGGGTGCGCGGGGGCGGCAGCGGCGGGGGCCGATTGCGGCTTTGGGTGATGATAGAGTGCGCCATGGCGTCATAGGAGGCACGGATTTGTGTCCCCCATCTTCCTGCAATTCGTGTTGGCCCTTTGGGGGCCATGATGATGCCCTGATAAGCGCGGGCCAGATGGAAGGCCAAGCGCTGGGCTTTGGCGATAGGGTTGGCTGCAATCCCCGCAAGAAAGTCGAGCTGGGCATAACACTTGGCCATATCGATTGAGACGGGCTGGCTGTGGCCAGTCTTGACCACAGCCTTGAATTTTGGTCCAGCAGCGTTCAACCAAGGGCTGACTTTAGCAGGATCAAGCCCTCCCAGGCTGAACTTTGCCGCCGATGGCTTGGCCTTGCGACCATGTGGCCGCTTCATCGCCCCACGCGTGTCAACCAAACGCCACTCCATGTCCAACGCGATCAGGATGATCAGACGTCGCAAAAATGACCGCAATACGATCATCCCGCTTCTCAAACGCGCCGCCACAGCCTTACGCGCCATCTGAGGCCTGAGATGCAAATTATC
>JAYSRI010000179.1:0-1769 GCA_043721175.1 Alphaproteobacteria bacterium | reverse complement strand
TTACCTGCCGCCTTTTCTTGACCTTTTGTCCGCTTCGCGGTCTATCGCGACCACGCATTGACCAAAAGAATGGTACAAGAAACTATGACCGCACATCGCACACACACTTGCGGCGCTTTACGCGCCGAACATGTTGGCCAAACTGTTACAATCGCGGGCTGGATCCATCGCCGTCGCGACCATGGTGGTGTGGCATTCATCGATTTGCGCGACCATTATGGCATCACACAAGTTGTATGCGGGCCGACCAATCCAAACTTTGAGCGCTTGACCCATTTGCGCGCCGAAAGCGTTATTGGCATTGAAGGGGAAGTGATTGCGCGCGATCCGGCGGCTGTGAATGTTGAGCTCGGCACGGGCGAGATTGAGATACGCGTGATCAATCTGGAAGTGCATTCCGAAGTCGCTAACGAATTGCCCGTGCCGGTGTTTGGCGAACCTGACTATCCCGAAGAAATCCGCTTGCGCTATCGCTTCCTAGATTTGCGCCGCGAGACCTTGCACAACACAATTTTGTTGCGCGCCAAAATGGTTGCGAGCATTCGCCGCCGTATGGCTGACGATGGATTTACCGAGTTTCAGACACCCATCTTGACCGCCTCGAGCCCGGAAGGTGCGCGAGACTTTTTGGTGCCGTCGCGCCTTAATCCCGGCAAGTTTTACGCGCTTCCCCAGGCGCCACAACAATTCAAGCAATTGATTATGGTGGCGGGCTTTGACAAATATTTCCAGATCGCACCGTGTTTCCGTGATGAAGACCCGCGCGCAGATCGCAGCCCGACTGACTTCTATCAGCTCGATATGGAAATGAGTTTTGTTGACCAACAAGACATTTTCGACACGATGGAGCCTGTGATCGCGGGCGTGTTTGAAGAGTTTGGTGGCGACAAGAAAGTGGACCGCGACTGGCAACAAATCAGCTATAAAGATAGCGCGCTTTGGTATGGCACTGACAAGCCAGACTTGCGCAACCCGCTCAAAATGCAGGTCGTGAGCGAGCATTTCGCAGGTTCCGGCTTTGCCATTTTCGCTAACTTGCTAGAACAGCCTGGCACCCAAATCCGCGCTATTCCTGCCCCAACGGGTGGCAGCCGCAAGTTTTGTGACCGCATGAATGTGTTTGCGCAAAAGGAAGGCCTACCCGGCATGGGCTATATCTTCTGGCGCCAAGCAGAAGATGGTTCAGGCTTAGAGGCCGCTGGCCCATTGGCCAAAAACATCGGGCCAGAGCGCACAGAAGCGATCCGCCAACAATTGGGCCTTAAGTCTGGCGATGCAGCCTTCTTCCTTGGCGGGAAACCGGCGGCGTTTGAACGCGTGGCCGGCAAAGCGCGCTTGGTGATCGGGGACGAGCTGGGCCTGACCGATAAGGATCGTTTCGCCTTCGCTTGGATTGTTGATTTCCCAATGTATGAACTAGACGAGACCACAGGCAAAGTCGATTTTGGTCATAACCCGTTCTCTATGCCACGCGGTGGGTTGGAGGCGCTGGAAGGCGATCCACTGGCCATTATCGCCAACCAATATGATCTTGCTTGCAATGGCTATGAGCTATTGAGTGGCGGGGTTCGTAACCACAAGCCGGAGATTATGTTCAAGGCATTCGAAGTCGCGGGCTATCCCCAGTCCGAGGTTGAGGATCGCTTTGGCGGCATGGTCAATGCTTTCCGCTATGGTGCCCCACCCCACGCAGGCTGTGCCGCAGGGATTGACCGCATGGTGATGCTGTTGGCTGGCACAAGCAACATCCGCGACGTTATTATGTTCCC
>JAYSRI010000178.1:0-4391 GCA_043721175.1 Alphaproteobacteria bacterium | reverse complement strand
GCATTCTCAAAGGTGCTCCAAACCCCGCGACTGCGCCCAAGCTGGCTGATTTCTCCAATATTAGTCTGTCGGCGGAAGCACGCTCGCGCGCTTGGCTTGAGATGAATTGTGCGCATTGCCACAAACCTGACGGCTCGGCCTCTAATACAGGGTTATTTTTGACTGCAACTACAACAGATCGCACTCAACTAGGGGTGGGGCGCCGACCCGTCTCGGCTGGGAAGGGATCGGGCGAGCTATTGTTCGACGTGGTACCGGGCCACCCCGAACAGAGCATCTTGCTTCACCGTATCATGTCAAACGAACCCGGTGTCGCGATGCCTGAACTCGGACGCACTTTGGTGCATGAGGAAGCTGTCGCTGTCATCCAGCAATGGATTGGCGAGATGAAGGAGTAAGGCAAGCGCGCCTGTTCAAAAATTTCCTCTCGCCAAACGCTCAATTTGCCTTTTCGTAGTGAAACAAATCTTCGATTCTGCACTCAAAAACTGCGGCCAGTTCAAAGGCCAAGGGTAAAGAAGGGTCCCATCGGCCTGTCTCGATGGCATTGATGGATTGTCGCGACACACCAAGGCGATCAGCAAGCGCGCCTTGGGATATGGCGATTTGTGCGCGGTATTGTTTGAGCAAATTTTTCATTCCGCTTCTGGACCACACTGAGTTACGCCCTTACCCGTCAACACATGTCCAAAGCCGAAAGCTGGGAAATAGATGATCACAAACCAGAAGGCTGGAAACATCGGTACGACGTGATACATCTGTAGAAAGCCGACTAGAGCAGCAAGGCTAGCGGTAACGCCACCCGCGAACGCAAGCGCCTGAAGACTCATTTGGCGACTATACTCATCAGTTTCGCGGACAAAGCGCATGAGCGCCCAAATCGCAACTACAAGGGGGATACCTGCCCCTAGACCCGAGGCAATGCGCACAGGGAGATTATCTGGCCCGGTCGCATGAACCCAAAAAACGCCGCCAACAATGCTGGTGCAGTACAAGAGCATGGCAGGCAGAAACAGCGCTTTGTAACGTTGATTGGCTTGTTTGAAGTTGGGTTTAGTCATTGATCGCGCTCCTCTTGTATCGTCATATGACAAGTGTTGTTGTCTATTTTGTAGTGCGCTGACGAAAGTTCAAACTTGCCGCCGCGACACCGCCTTGCCAGACAGGATGTTCGAGCAGACTATAACAACATGGCCGCCCCAAAGATTGACCCCAAAACTATCTTCACGCCCGACGAATGGGATCACTTGCGCCGTCGCAATGACGTGATCAGCCTTGGATTAGTGGCGCACGCTTGGGGCTTGATCGCACTGGCCGTTGCGCTGTTTGCGTGGTTGCCAAACCCGCTGACGTGGGCGGTTGCCGTCATGGTGGTCGGTGCGCGCCAACTGGGACTTGCGATCTTGATGCACGAAGCGGCCCACGGCGGGCTTGCCAAAAATCAAAAGGTGAATGACGCGGTTGGTAATTGGCTGTGTGGTGCCCCAGTGGGCGCTCCGTTAGGCTTGTATCGCCCTTATCATCTGACCCATCACCGCAATACCCAACAAGACGACGATCCCGATCTTGGCCTCGCCGCACATTTTCCGATCACAAAGGAAAGCCTCAAACGCAAAATGTTGCGCGACATCACGGGCCAGACTTTCTACAAGCAGCGCATACTTGGGCTGATGAAATTTGCTAAAGGTGGTTGGCGCATCGCAGGTCCAGCAAGAGATGCGACTTTGACTTATCTTGGTGCCAATTTACTGATATTTTTGGTGTTTGTGGCGTTTGGTCAGGCGCTATCATTTTTAACAATTTGGTTGGTAGCCCAAGCCACTTGGTATCCGCTGGTGACCCGTATCCGCAACATTGGCGAACATGCTTGCGCCACGCCCGACGCCAGTGACCCATGGCGCTTAGCGCGCACAACTCATGCAAACTGGCTAGAGCGCCTACTGATTGCGCCCTATTGGGTACATTTTCATGCCGAGCATCATTTGTGGATGCATATTCCTTGCTATCGGCTAGAGGCAGCGCACACGATGCTGACAGCCAAAGGCCTCACGTCACAGATGGAAGTGCGCGGCGGGTATCGCGAGATTTTGGAACTGGCAACGGCGGGCTAAATAGAAAGGTCGGATTGCCGGTCCGCGCTTCAAGGGGCTTCCAAAATAGCGCAACTTAATCTACCCACTCCACATGTCCAAAGATGCCCCCTCAGCCGCCACCCCGCAAGAACTCGTTGCCGCGCTCACGACGTTGCTTGATGTCGAGACCCTTGATACCGACCTTTATCGCGGGCCACGTAAGCCAGGTGGGCGCGGGCGGGTATTTGGCGGGCAGGTGATTGCTCAAGCGCTGATGGCGGCTAGTAAGTCAACTGAGCCTGATCGTATCCTTCATTCACTGCACGCCTATTTCATGCGCCCTGGCAATGAGAACTTTCCTGTCGTTTACCGGGTTGAGCGCGACTACGATGGCGGTAGTTTCTCGACACGGCGTGTGATTGCTCAGCAACAGGGCATGCCGATCCTGAACATGGCCGCATCTTTCCATAAATTGGAGCCCGGCGTCAGCCACCAAGATGATATTCCCCAAGTTGTGTCAGCCGACGAACTTATGAGTGAAGCCGACTGGCGCGAGGCGCATTTGGCATTGGTGCCTGAACAATTCCACGGTCATTTCCTCAGTCCGCGCCCCGTTGAAGTGCGCAGCGTTGATCCCGCCGTATGGCTGACCAAAGACAAAGGGCCTCCGTTTCAACGTGCGTGGTTTAAGGCTGTTGCACCTTTGGGTGACGATCCATTGCTTCACAGAGCCGTTCTCGCCTATGCCAGCGACATGCAATTGCTGGGCACTTGCGCGCGCCCGCATGGTCTGAGCTGGATACGCGGCGAGTTGATGACTGCCAGCCTTGATCACGCGCTTTGGATACATGACGATTTTCGCGCTGACGAATGGTTGCTATATTCCACCGATAGTCCTTGGGCAGGACGGGGCAGGGGCATGAACAGGGGCATGATTTTTGCGCAAGACGGTCGCCTTGTTGCCAGCGTGGCGCAAGAGGGCTTGATCCGCCGGATTTTACCCAAGACTTAGCTGTTGCCACCCAACTGAGCACTTGACGTTTTTACCGCTATCGGGCAATTGCCAATCACTGAATTCGCCCGCTGGAGCGCGCGCTGATTCAGACCATAGGCGACTGCGGGAGAGACGTGCCCTCATTACCAATCGGACCGCGCCGAAGGAGCAACCGCCCCGGAAACTCTCAGGCAAAAGGACCGCAGTTGCGCAAATACGCTGGAGAGAGTTAAGCCGCTTGCTTAACCGCCGAAGGAGCAAGTGGCGTTCGATTGATCGAAGCGCTTACGAAAACTCTCAGGTTTTAGACAGCTGGGGCGTGCGTCGATTGGCCGACAGGTCAGGGTACGTGCGCAACCGCGTCGGAGCCTTTTGATGAGTGAAGATCAAGCCCTAAAGACAACACCTGTAACCAGCATTTGGACTGGTATGGGCGGGCGCATGGTACCGTTCGCGGGCTATTTAATGCCGGTTCAATTTTCCGAAGGTGTGATGGCCGAGCATAAATGGACGCGCGAAAAGTGCGGTATGTTTGACGTGTCGCACATGGGGCCAGCTTTTTTCTACCTGAACGATGCCAACTTGAAGGGCGATGCAGCGCACGCGGCCATAGCTGCCTTAGCTGAAACAATTTTGCCGTGTGATGTGGCTGGCTTGGCACCGGGGCAATTGCGCTACACCACTTTGCCGAACGCTGATGGCGGGGTATTGGACGATTTATTCGTTGGCCGTCCAGCTGATCCTGCCAATCAAGGTACACTTTATTTCGTCACCAATGCGGGCTGCAAAGAGCAAGATTTTGCCATCATTGCAAAAGCGGGTAAAGGCGTGGCAACACTTGAACGAGCTGACGACCGCGCTTTAATTGCTTTGCAAGGGCCGCGAGCAATTGACGTGATTGGCAATGTGGGGAACGGACCCAAGAAACTTGGCTTCATGGAGTATATGGCGCTTGATGGCCCATTTGGCCGCGTCGTGGTGTCGCGCTCAGGTTATACAGGCGAAGACGGTTTTGAAGTTCTCGTGAAAGCTGACAAGGCCGAGGCCTTTGTCCGCACCATGCTGGCCAACGCCTATGTCAAAGCCATCGGTCTTGGCGCGCGTGATAGTTTGCGCCTTGAAGCGGGCTTGTGCCTGTATGGCCACGATCTTGACGAAACCACCAGCCCGATTGAAGCAGGCCTTGCGTGGACGATCCAGAAAATTCGCCGTGAGCGAGCTGATTTTCCTGGCTCTGCACGTATCCTAAGTGAGCTTTCCAACAAACCAAGCCGCAAACGTGTTGGCCTGTTGCCAACCGACAAAGCGCCCGCACGCGAAGGCGC
>JAYSRI010000177.1:0-1771 GCA_043721175.1 Alphaproteobacteria bacterium | reverse complement strand
TCCCGAAAAGCAATCCCTGCCCAGCGAAGTGCCAGCCAAGGCCGCATCGACCAACTGGAATAATTCTTGTTGCCGATAAATAAAACTGGCATCGCACTCATATTTAGCTCCTCATATGGCGCGGGGTGGGTATCCGGCGGCGACTAAAGCATCCACGATTTCTTGGGTATGGCGGCTGTCGCGAGTCTCGATAAGGATATCAAATTCTGCGCCTTTAGCAGGCACATCCAGCGCCAATCGATTGTGCGCAACTTCCAAAATGTTACCGCCCAGATCACCGATAACTTTCGCGACGACACCCAAAAGCCCCGGACGGTCATCGCCGACAATGCGCAAGCTCACAATCCGTTTTTCCCGCACCAATGCGCGCGTCAGCACCGAAGCCAGTAGCCGCGAATCGATGTTACCACCGCACAACACGAGACCGACTTTCTTGCCGGAAAATCTTTGTGGATAGGCCAAAAGTGCAGCCAATCCGGCAGCTCCAGCACCTTCGGCGACAGTCTTTTCGACATTACAAAACAGTGTAATCGCTTGCTCAAGGTCATCCTCATCAACTAACAAAACTTCTTTGACCAGATGTTTGGCGATGGCGATGCCGAGTCGCCCAGGCTGGCGCACCGCGATCCCTTCGGCGATTGTCTGCCCGCCGAGTTGAGCAGTGGCTTCTTTGCCGGCTAACTCATTGTGCATAGACGGAAACATGCGGGTTTGGACGCCAACAATCTCAATATCATTCTTCAACGCGTGCGCTGCAACTGCCATGCCTGCGATCAAGCCGCCGCCGCCAACAGGCACCACAAGTGTTTCAATTTGAGGTGCATCCTCCAGCATTTCCAAAGCGATTGTACCTTGCCCAGAAATTACATCAGCATCATCGTACGGATGCACAAACGTTAGGCCTTCACGATCTTTAAGCTGATAGGCATAAGTTGTGGCCTCAGACAGATTGTCGCCGTGCAATACCACCCGAGCACCGTGTTTGCGCGTATGCTCAACCTTCGTAAAGGGCGTTCCAAGTGGCATAACTATGGTAGCAGGAATCCCCAATCGTGCGGCATGATAGGCTACACCTTGGGCATGATTGCCAGCTGACATGGCGATCACGCCAGTGCGCTTTTCAGCTTCCGTTAAGGTCAGCAGCTTGTTGAGCGCGCCACGTTCTTTGAATGCAGCTGTAAATTGAAAATTCTCAAATTTCACCCAAACTTCAGCGCCGGTAATATCAGATAGCGTTTTTGACATCAAAAACGGTGTTCGGATCACACGTCCCTCAATCGCTTTAGCGGCAGCGCGAATAGTGTCGATTGTAACAGTCATAAAATTTCCTAAGGAAGCTGATCGCAATTCACCTCTGTCGTGTGTTTAGGGTGGCAAGCCAATATGTTCAATCTTATTGCGCTTTAAGTGCTTGCGAGCGTTCAAATGCCTCACGATCTTCACTTGTTTCACCCCATTGATCATCATCAATGCGACCTAGCATTGCGGCACTGTCGAGTGCAATCAGCTGCTCTTCCAATGCAGTTCGATCACGCACGATACGCTGATACGTCGCAAAATCCTGCTCGCCCCAATGGGTGAACATCTCCTCTAGAATTTGCTCATCATAGCGGGTGAAAATCTTGCCAGCGCGGTCTGACTTGTAAGCTGGCCGGCCAAGCAGTCTAAGTGATTTCACGCTCAACCGCACAGCTGAAGCAAATGTCTCACGCTCAAGTGCATGAACTTTGTGGGTCATCAGCTCGTAAGCGTGACGGCGATCAAAAGCGCG
>JAYSRI010000176.1:0-4404 GCA_043721175.1 Alphaproteobacteria bacterium | reverse complement strand
TTGGCGGTGCGGATTTTTCCGCTGAAATTGGCACAAGTATGGATTGGGAGCCACTATTTTACGCGCGCTCAACTTTAGCAACGCAATCTCGTATTGCGCCTTTGACGCTGCTTGATGTTCCCTATCTCGACGTCACCAATCCTGACGGTTTGCGCGTCGAATGCGAACGCGTGAAGGCGTTGGGCTTTAACGGCAAAGCCTGCATTCATCCAAACCAAATCGCTATCGTCAACGAGGTGTTTTCGCCCAGTGAAGCAGACGTCGCTTGGGCAAAGCGTGTCAGTGTGGCACAAGCTGACAGCCAAGGTGGTGCCGTGCTGCTTGATGGCAAACTGCTCGATGCACCCGTTTATTTGCGCGCACAGCGTATTCTAACCCAAGCCGGAAATGAGATTTAACTATGGTCCGTAACGTCAAAGAAATCAGCCCGCAGCGTTACCGCGAGACTTTTGGTCGCTATTACGAAGACTTCATCGTCGGCGACACGTATGAACATCGGCCGGGCAAAACCATCACAGAATATGAAAATCACATGTTCACGTTGATGACGATGAACACCCATCCCATGCACTTTGACGCCGAATTTGCCAAAGCCAGCGAGTTCAAAAAAAACCTCGTCGTCTCACCTTATACCTTGGCACTTTGCATTGGTATGAGCGTGACCGACACCAGCCAAAAGGCGATTGCCAATCTTGGTATGGACGAAGTGAAGTTTACCGCACCCGTATTTGCTGGCGATACACTTTATGCCGAAAGCGAAGTACTGGCCAAACGCGAAAGCGCATCACGCCCCGGTCAAGGCATTGTGACAATTGTCACCAAAGGCTTTAACCAACATGATGTCATGGTCTGCACCTTTAAGCGCAACATGTTGATCCCAGCGGCTGGACATGCGGTTGAGGATAAGGTGGGGCATTATTAAGCCAGTCCCCCTCAGTCAGCTTCGCTGACAGCTCCCCCGCAAGCGCGGGGCGAGCACAAGAGTTGTCCTCCCTTGCGAAGCGGGGGAGGTGGCCCCGAATGGGTCGGAGGGGGCAACCCCTTTTAGATGGAGAGACGAACATGGCAGACGGTAATTTCGGACATATCAGCGAAGCTGACGAGCGTGCGATCCTTGACAGCATTAACAAGTGGATCGTCAAAAAAGTGGCGCCCGTTGCTATGCAGCTAGAGCACGACAACGAATGGCCTGCTGATCTTGTCAATGACATGCAGGAACTTGGTCTGTTTGGGGCGATCATTGATCCGGAGTTTGGCGGGCTTGGACTATCTGCGACAACTTATTCCAAGATCGTGACGATGATTGCGACCGAATGGATGAGCCTGACTGGCATCTTTAATTCGCATTTGATGATGGCGACCGTCGTGGGCAAGTTTGGTACGCAAAAGCAAAAAGAATATTGGCTGCCTCGTTTTGCAACAGGCGAAATGCGCGGTGGTCTAGGCCTTACTGAGCCTGACGCTGGCACCGATTTGCAGGCGATCCGCACGGTTGCCAAGCGTGTGGGCGACAATTACGTCGTCAATGGCACCAAGACTTGGATATCTAATGCAATCGAGGGCCATGTTGTCGCCTTGCTGGTGAAGACCGATCCTGATGCCAAACCGCGCCACAAAGGCATGAGCATGTTGATTGTGCCCAAAATTGACCCTGATACGCGAATTCCCCTCAAAGGCATCTCCAACGGCAAGAAGCTGGAGAAACTGGGCTATAAAGGCATTGATTCTGGCGAATTCATCTTTGAAGATTATGAATGCAATGCTGAATTGTCGCTGGTAGGTGGAGAAGAAGGCAAGGGCTTTGTGATGGCAACAGGCGGCCTTGAGATCGGGCGCGTCAACATCGCCGCGCGTTCCGTCGGTATCGCCAAGCGGGCTTTGGCTGAAAGTGTCAAATATGCTCAAATGCGCAAAACCATGGGTAAGCCGATCTGCGAACATCAGGCAATCCAGCTCAAACTAGGCGAGATGGCTGCCAAAACCCGTGCCGCCGAGCTATTAACACAAGACGCCGCTGCCGCCTTTGACCGGGGTGAACGCATCGACATGGAGGCAGGCATGGCCAAATATTTCGCCTCCGAAACTGCTGTCGAGGTTTCACTGGAAGCGATGCGCATCCATGGCGGCTATGGCTATTCCAAAGAATACGTCATCGAACGCCTCTACCGCGACGCCCCCCTTATGTGTATCGGCGAAGGCACCAACGAGATGCAGCGGATTATTATTGCCAAGCAATTGGTGGCGCGGAATCCTGTTTAGGGTGTTGGCATGCCAGTTGTTTCCTATTTCTATGGCATCAAGATCACTATGTATTTCGGTGATCACTCGCCGCCACACTTTCACGTCATTTTTGCTGAACATGAAGCAAAGATCGCAATTGACAGTGGGCGGGTCATCGCTGGGGCCCTGCCAAGGGGCACGCTAAAATTGGTAAAGCAATGGGCAATGCTTCATAAAGACGAATTGGCGACAAATTGGAACCGTGCTATGAATGACTTGCCAATAGATCAAATTGAAGGTCTGAAATGAAGAAAATCGCAAAGATCGTTCGCGTTGAACCAATTGGACCACACATTTTGTCTGTTTGGTTTGAAGATGGCGGTGTAGGCATGTGGCGTTCGACCATATGCACCAGAACTGGACCGATGGCGCTTCCCTTGCACGATCCTGCATTCTTCGCCCGCGTTAGCATCGAAGATGGCGCATTGGTATGGCCAAATGGTTGGGATGCAAGCGCCAATTATATTTATGAGGAAATGAGATTGGCAGGCGCATTTTCTGCCTCTACCGTCGCTGCTGAATAATGGAGCTTCCTTACATCAATCAAGTTGAATCCGACGTTCCACATCAATGGCGTCTGTGGTTTAGTGATGGGTGTGTTGGACTTTAGGTTGCTGATTTGTCCGAGTTTTCTGGTGAAATGGGCGAGCCTCTTCGCGACCCTGATTTTTTCGCGCAAGCCTGTATTGAAGCGGGTGCAGTCGTTTGGCCCAATGGGTTTGATGCGTCTCCAATGGCGCTTTACACTGACATACGCAACGCTGGGCGTCTCACGCGGCCAGTTTACGCCGCCTGACCGCTCTAAAATATCCTTGCATCGTTCGTGTTGGTGACGTATATACGCGTATATACACAAACTAAAGGACACCCATGCAAACCCGCAAGACCAAGCCTTTCAAAAGCGGCAATAGCCAAGCGGTGCGTTTGCCTAAGGGGTTTGACTATCCTGAGGGGACCGAACTTGAAATGGTGCGCGAAGGGGACGTCGTGACGTTGCGGCCCGCCAAGATCAGTATGAAGCAAATGATTGCAGAAATGCGCCTGTTACCCAAGCCGTCCTACGTTGAGGTACGAGATATCGAGGAAATTCCCGAGAGACCGGGACTTTAGGTGCGCTTTTTGCTTGATACCAGTGTGCTAATACCCTTTCGCGATGGGGATGAGAAAATGTTCGCAATTGTCGACTCTTTTGGCGAACAAGTATTTGCTTCAGTGGTCAGCCAAGTGGAATTGGAGGGCGGCGTGCATCGTGATCCATCATCTGGCCTAGCAAGACGAAGTGGCTTAGTGCAGCTGCTTCGCGGTATCAAAATCATGAGTTTTACCCAAGCAGAGGCGCGTGTTTATGGCGAGATCGTCGAGGTTGTCGGCTATTCCCGCCGAAAAATACTTGACCGAATGATTGCTGCTCAAGCGCTCGTTGCCGAAGCGACTTTGGTCACACTCAACCCCCAAGACTTTGACGATATCCCAAACTTAAAGGTCCATCCCCTATGACTGCAATTTGGCGTAGAGGCTCGTGCCATTGTGGCGCGGTTACATTTGAAGCGCTGTCCGACAGTCCTGTTGAGGTTGAGGCATGCAATTGTTCGATCTGTGCACGCACAGGCTTTGTGCATCTGATCGTGCCAAGGACCCACTTCAGGCTGACCCAAGGCGAGGAAAAACTGACGTCCTATCGCTTCAACACAGGCGTAGCTAACCATACATTCTGCAAAATCTGCGGCGTCAAGGCGTTTTATACCCCACGCTCAAACCCCGATGGCATTAGCGTCAACGCCAATTGTTTTGACGTCGGGGAGTCACCAGAGCTGATCATCACCCCGTTTGACGGCCAAAATTGGGAAGCCAATGCGGCAACCCTCGCGCATAAATCAAAGGCTTAACCGATGACACTTCCCTTATCGGGCATCAAAATCTTGTCGATTGAGCAATATGGTGCTGGCCCTTATGGTACGATGTTGCTAGCTGATCTTGGGGCCGAGGTCATCAAAATCGAAGCACCCAGCCTCGGCGGCGACGTCAGCCGGGCGGTCGGGCCTTATATGCTGGGCGACGGGGACAGCCAGTTTTTCCAGACTTTCTCGCGCGGCAAAAAGTCCCTCGCACTAGAGATTAAAACGC
>JAYSRI010000175.1:0-4412 GCA_043721175.1 Alphaproteobacteria bacterium | reverse complement strand
TGGTGGCCAGCCTTGGGGCGGTTGAACATTCGCATTCGGGAACGGCGCGAGTGGTTGGGCGTATTGCTGGGGCTGGGTATAGACCGGCTGGGGTGCGTAACCTTGTTGGGGGGCATAGCCTTGTTGGGCCGAAAATACTGGTTCCTGCTGATAAGCAGACCCCGGTGCTTGGGCCGCATAGGCCGCTGTATTCTCGCGAGATGCTACCACGTCACCATCCTCATCAACGTCCCCTATGAGGCGATTTAACCATTCACCAAGCGTCAAACCCTCGCGTCGTGCAAGGTCTTTGGCGGCTTCGCGTGCTTTAGGCTGGACGCCTTTAACACTCCACGGCGAGGGTACGCTCATACGAATCACTCTCCCGCTCAAAACGGGTCCGGTTCAAAAAATCCGAGAAAATTCAACCGTTGCGAGGTATTCATTTCCTGCTTTGCAGGATTTGAAAAGAGCCAGTGCGTCGGCCGGGATTCTCCGGGCAACTACACTTGGCGTGATTACGGTAAATGATGCGTTAATATGCGTTAAGATCACTCAGGTGCTAAACGACTTTCTCTGACATTTAAGCAGGCTCTCACTTTGGCCTGAGCATCGATTTTCCAACATAGCGAGCGCGCGGCCTAATAGAAGCGCCTGACATGCCTTGTTCGCCCGCATGAGCCAACCAGCCAGCCATCCGTGCTAATGCAAACAACGTGAACGGCGCTGTCAGAGGCAAACCAAGTTGAATTGTTAAAGCCGCCAGCGCCATATCAATATTGGCGCGCGATGACCAAGCAGCCTCGGCAGCATTAATTGCATCACGCAACAAGGGATAAGGCGCGAGTGCGATCAGCAAGGCGTGCGCGCGCGGATCGCCGTCGCGATACAATTTGTGCCCTAGCCCTGATAAAGTCTGCCCCTCAAGGACCCGCTTTTGCACAGCGGCCTTTGGCCCAATAACGTGCGCCTCGCGCAGAAAATCAAGCGCCTGCAACGCTGCATCTCCATGGTGTGGCCCCGTTAAAGTTGCAAAGCCCGCTAAAGCTGACGCTGCCAAAGACGCCCCAGTTGACGCCGCAACACGGGCCGCGAAGGTCGATGGATTGAGCTCATGATCGGCTAACAAAACCAGAGTTCGCCGCACAATATCGCCTTGCTCTTGGTTCAAATTCCAACCAGCTGCCAGCCTCTCATGAGCAACACGGCCTTGCGCTCCAAATGTCATGGCATGGCATAGCCCATCCAACAGCGTTGCAGCTTCAAAAGCCAAATCGTCGCGCGATCTGCCGATACAAGGTTGCGCCGCCGCCGCAGTCTTTGCCAGATAAGTGAACCCAGCTGACCTAGGGTCAATTTCTTCGACATGCCAATTAGTCTCGGGCACGATTGGCAGTCCTTCCCCGCCCCACAATAGCGATGCGGTTTGTTCCAAGGTTTGGCTTTGAGATAACACGATAGCGTCAAGGCCGCGAAAGATTAGTCGCCCTTCTGATACCGTGGAAATGGCACTTTCTAAAATTGGCTCACCCCAACCAATAGCACCGCGCGCAATCGAATCGCGCTTGCGCCCTGCCCGCTTGCGCGTCAGCAGTTGATCAATATCGGCGGCGGCATAGAAACTAGAACGTGTGTCCGTATCACTGGTTTTTGCACGCACAAGTCCGCGACTAACATATGCATAGAGACTGGCGGCCTTTATGCCCAAAAGCCCACACGCGGTGTCAGAAGTGAGCCATTCCATATATTGATTATATTGATCAAGATTGACGGGTCAACCCTTTTTCTGTTTTCCTACAAAAAAAGGGAGACAAAAATATGGACGCCGGACTTGAATCAATTATTGCAGCGGAGACAATCCTCTCGGACGTTAACGGCCTAGCAGGGCGGCTGACTATTCGTGGTTTCGACTTGGATGAATTGGTCAGGTCGATGAATTTCGAAGACGTTCTAGCCTTACTATGGGGTGGTTTCTTCGAAATTGATCTGACAGGCGCCGAGATTGAAGCGCAGCTTGGCCTCGCACGACTTGCCGCCTTTGAAAGGCTGAGGGCGGTGCCGCTTACAAATGCAATTGAAACTCTGCGGATTGGGCTTTGCTTATGCCCCGATGGTGAAGGATTGGATCAGGCCATCGCGTTGGTCGCGACCACTGCGGTAGCAACAGCAATTGGCGCCCAACAAGCGAAAGGCCAAGCTATTCTCCCTCCAAATCCCAGCCTTACACACGCCGCAGATTTGTTGGCCATGATGACCGGTGATCTCCCCAGCGAAGCC
Organism: Alphaproteobacteria bacterium; assembly: GCA_043721175.1. Classification (GTDB taxonomy): domain Bacteria; phylum Pseudomonadota; class Alphaproteobacteria; order Caulobacterales; family Aquidulcibacteraceae; genus Aquidulcibacter. The sequence goes on along the minus strand of JAYSRI010000175.1, from coordinate 2,156 downwards.
GCCACCCGCGCTTTAGACACTTATCTTGTTACAGTTTGCGACCACGGCTTGAATGCTTCAACATTTGCAGCCCGCGTGGTTGCATCAACCAAGGCAGGCTTATCTTCGGCGGCTATTGCAGGTCTTTCCGCCCTTAAAGGACCCCTTCATGGCGGCGCTCCGGGTCCTGTGCTGGACATGCTCGACCACATTGGACATCCTGACAATGCTTTAGACTGGATTGACCAAGCCCTGAAAAGCGGTCAGCGGCTGATGGGCTTTGGTCACCGCGTTTACCGCGTCCGTGACCCACGGGCGGACGCTTTGAAACGGGCGGTTGCTGGTTTGCCGACCTCATCTGGACGGTTGCACTTTGCCAGTGCCATTGAGCTAGCTGCCCTAACGGGATTGGCGAAACGCTATCCAACTCGCAAGCTGGAAACCAATGTTGAGTTTTATACGGCGTTGCTGCTGGAAGCTTTGGGGGTTCCCCGTGACGTCTTTACGTGCGTTTTCGCGTGTGGCCGGATTGCAGGCTGGATTGCACACAGCAAAGAGCAATTGGCAACGAACCGCCTCATCCGCCCAATGTCCGTTTATGTTGGCGCAATGACCCAAGAAGCAGCATAACGGTCCATGGCGGTCACAACTTGAGTAAGTGCACGGTCGAGTACGCTGGCAACGAGCCATGCCAATAGCGGAGTTTTGACAACGTAGTCGCAGTCTAACGATACTTGCCCTGGTGCAATGGAAAATCGCGCTTCAAACTGTGCAAGCGGGCCATCATGACTTAGATAAACGTGCTGGTTTTGCGTATTGATCCAATGTTCCACAACGCCGCTAGTTTGAAGCAGAGACCGGTAAGTCAAATGGGCAAGGTAGCGTTCTCGTCCATTTGAAATATTAACATCGCCATCAACGCGGGAAATAGCGGTTAGGAAGTTGAGGTAAGCAGGAGCCAATAATGGCTCCCGCGCCAATCTTAACAATAGCTTTGGTTCGCTATTGATCAAAAACGTGCGAACCAGCTTCCTTTTCACCTCTAGGCTAACATCCCCAACATACGCTGACGGATAATAGCCTCAGCCTCTGCCATGATCCGGTCAATCAGTTCTTGGCATGTGGGAATATCATGGATAAGACCTGCCACCATGCCACATGACCATGCGCCTGCATCCATGGTGCCTTCTTTCATAATCTTGGGATAAACGCCCGCCACCTCTTCGATAATGTCAGAGAATTGAATATTGGCACCCAGTTCCTTTTCCTTGACAATCAGCCGCTCCACCGCGGCATTGGTCAAAACCCGCTCGGTATTGCGCAGCTGACGCATGACAAGGCGGGTATCGAGCTCGCTTGCCGCGACAATCGCGTCTTTGACGTTTTGGTGCACGGGGGCTTCCTTAGTCGCAATAAAGCGGGTGCCCATGTTCATGCCCGCAGCGCCCAGCGCGATCGCGGCCACGAGCGACCTGCCGTCTGCCATGCCACCGGAAGCAACAAACGGAATTTTAAGCTCGTCTGCCGCACGGGGCAGCAAGATCATGTTGGGAATATCGTCTTCGCCGGGATGCCCGCCACACTCAAACCCGTCAACACTGACAGCATCGCAACCAATGCTCTCGGCTTTGAGTGAATGACGCACCGACGTGCATTTATGAATGACTTTAATGCCCGCTTCTTTGAGTGCTGGCAGCCATTTGGCCGGATTATTGCCTGCCGTTTCAACGGCTTTGACCCCGCCGTCAATGATCGCCTTAACATAGCCCGGATAGTCAGGAGCGACCATCACCGGCAGGAAAGTCAAGTTCACGCCGAACGGCTTATCGGTCATGTCGCGGCATCGCGCGATTTCCTTGGCAAGGTCTTCAGGCGTGCGCTGTGTGAGGCCGGTAATAATCCCAAGCCCGCCTGCATTGGACACCGCTGCCGCCAATTCCGCAAAACCTACGTAATGCATCCCACCTTGAATAATCGGATGCTGTATCCCAAACATTTCCGTGATGGCGGTCTTCATGATTGTGGCTCCCTGTTTGTTATTGGGGTTGTTATGGCGGGGGATTGGGGGATGGGCAAGTGGTTTTGGATCGCGCAGCGCCAGCTTCGCGTCTTTTGCTTCCAATACTGGCCTATGTAACAAGATTGCGCGGCAGGCGCCGCGCGGTCCCAGTCGTCAA
>JAYSRI010000174.1:0-1782 GCA_043721175.1 Alphaproteobacteria bacterium | reverse complement strand
CCAATGGGAACGATGTGATCGTCGCCTTCGGGCACGTCAAACTCAATGCCGTAAAGCAATTCATGCTCGAGGAAGATGACGGGATTTGGATCGCGAATGGCCGCTTTGAGCAGGCCCTTGGCATCCGCAGCATCGTAAGGGGCCACAACTTTCAGGCCCGGCACATTTGCATACCAACTAGAGTAATCATGGCTATGTTGCGCGCCAACGCGGCTAGCAGCACCATTGGGACCACGAAAAACGATGGGCGCACTGATCTGCCCGCCTGACATATAATGCACTTTTGCTGCCGAATTGATGATGTGATCGATCGCCTGCATGGCAAAATTCATCGTCATAAACTCAACGATAGGCTTTAGCCCAGCCATCGCTGCACCCACACCCATGCCTGCAAAGCCATGCTCGGTGATGGGCGTATCGACAACGCGGCGTGGGCCAAATTCCTCCAAAAGCCCACGGCTGACTTTATAGGCACCTTGATATTGCCCAACTTCTTCGCCCATCAGGAACACGTCTGGATCACGGCGCATTTCTTCGGCCATGGCGTCGCGAAGTGCGTCGCGCAGTGTGACGCGGATGGTGCCTGTTGCATTTGCGCTCGCATTTGTGCTCGCCCCGCTTACGGCGGGGGAGCTGTCAGCAAAGCTGACTGAGGGGGGCAGTGTTTCAACGGGCTCCGGCGCAGGCTTCGAGTCCCCCTCCGTCCGCTTCGCGTCCACCTCCCCCGTTTTACGAGGGAGGACAACGGCAGCAGTCACTCCGCTTCCGTCACCAATCAGACAAATCGGCGTATTCACCCGCACATTTTGCGTACCAGCTGCTACCAACAAAGCCTCTACAACGCCCTCGTCAATGGTCTCAACTTCCATCGTTGCTTTATCTGTTTCGATCTCGGCAATCACGTCACCCGACTTCACTTTGTCACCGACAGCCACCAACCACTTGGCAAGCACACCCTCTTCCATCGTTGGGGAAAGGGCAGGCATGAGGATTTCAATGGACAAAGCAAACTCCGGTTTCTTTAACTTGGTCAGGGCTGATACTGGCCCAGATTGGCGCCTTACTTCTTTTTCGCTTTTGGACGAGCGGCAGGCGCCTTGGCTTTGGCACGACCCATTTCCGGAGGTGCCATCAGGCCGCCGGGCTTACGGTGTTCGTTCAACTGGAACCGAACCGCCGCATACTCGCGTTCAAACGCTGACTTGCGCGGCACAAAGATCGCATTGACTCCATCTTGAACCGTTTTCTGCACGGCCTCATAATCATCCTGTCCATTGGTTTGGCGACAAGTACGGGCTTGGTTGATACGGTCAGGCTTTGCCCGCAATTCATCCAACAATCGGTTAAAACCATCCCTTGTTGTTTCGGCAGTAAACGCTTCGGGCGTAATACCGCTTAACGCGTCCGGGCAACCTGACGCATAGGCTGGCGCAGCCGCAGAACCTGTCAAAGTTCCAACAAAACGTCCAGTCGGATTTGTCCAAGCTGACAATGTTGACACGGCGGGGGTTGCAGCAGCAGGGGCAGGCGTCGGCGCACCGCGCGGCGCTTTGGCAGCTTTAGCCACTGGCAGCTTGCCGATCCGCTCAATATTTGCTGTTGCAGCTGTATTCATAGCGTTAAATACCGATGCCTCGCTGGTTGCAGCGGCTGATAGCGTATCGCCCAGTGCATTACGCACGACTTCAATGTCGCGACGTGCATTTTCTGTCAGGCAATCCTCATAGGCGTCCCATTGCTCGCGAATTCCTTCAAAGCGACGGGCCTCGCCTTCAACGTAAG
>JAYSRI010000173.1:0-4426 GCA_043721175.1 Alphaproteobacteria bacterium | reverse complement strand
GATTGGCTTTGCGCTGACAGGTGGCGAAGTCTCTGACTGCCCGCATTTCTTGGTACTTCTCGACATTGGCCCCGACATAAAACCTCGCGCTATCATTGGTGACAAAGGCTATTCCAGCAAGGCCAATCGCGACACGGCTCGTGCTCGTGGCATCGTCCCAATCATCCCTTACAAGTCCAACGAAAAGAACTTGGCTAAGGTCTTTGCAAAGCCCCTCTACGAATCCAGAGGCCGCATCGAACAAGGCTTTGGCAAGCTCAAACGCTTCAAACGCGTCGCCTTGCGCTGTGAGAAAACCGAGCGCAACTACCGCTGCATCGTCAGCATCGCGACAACACTATGCTTGATCAAACTCGTCTACACGGCCTAGCAGTATTTTCTAATTTGGTTGGTCACCTAGATTGAGAACGCTAGGCGCTTTGTTACAAATATGAGGGTGCCGTACAACAACACTGTTGCAAAGATGCCAGCTGCCAGTGATGGCCAGAAACTATGACCGGCCCTAAGGAGGAATGGCACAATCAGGAACATCGGTAGGCTAGGTAAAACCAGCCAGAAGGTCGATTGCAAATGGCTGGCAACTAGAACAGGGTCGTGGGTGTCCCACCACAGCCAAATTACGGCCAAAATAGAAATAAGCGGGAGAGACGCTATCAAGGCACCAAGACTAGGATTTCGTTTTGCGACTTCAGATATAGCAGCTATTAATAGTGCTGAAACTAAGACTTTGATCAAAAATGGCATGAAGATGTCCTATCCGCGAATATCTTGCACGCGCCAAAAAATATGCACGTAGCCTCGACGTCTTATGCCGATTGATCGCGAACGAATAGGGCAGACAGCGCCGCTTATCCGCTGATTTCCGCTAATCTCGTGCGCAGCTGCATCATAACTTAGGTATTAAGTCTTTAATGTAAGCCTTCTGCATCGCCGCGATAAGCCAATGCAGGAGATGAGGGATTTCGTGGCAAGATGCGTCTTGTCTTACAGTTGATATTCGTGCGCTGGAGGTAAGTTATGCGAGTTCAGGAATTAGAGCTGTTGATTGTGATGCTTGGCGTTCAAACAACACCGCAAGTGAATGTTGAACAAAGGGTTTGGAATAAAATTACGCAAAATGACGCCACGCAACGCCATGCCTTTCCCTTGACTGGCTCGCTCGGATGGCGACTATCGACAGGTGCGATAGCCTTGGCAGTGGGTGCAGGCTTTATTGGCGCAACATTGACGCCAATTTCGCAAGAAAGGCCCACACAGGCGCTAGAAACGTGGGTGACGCCCGGTGCCGCTATGGCTCCCAGCACGATTTTGGGAGGCTAGAGCGTGGCACGACAGCAAGCGCTTTGGCTGAACTTTGTTCTCTTTGCGGCGGTCGCTTTACTAGCGGGCTTTGGAGGCGCTTGGTTGCATAGTCGCACGATGGAACCCGCTTCACCGCCGTCTTTGCATGACCGTGTGCACCAAGAAATCAAACTTAGCTCTGACCAAGAAGCTAAACTAAACGTGATTGAAGCGGCCTTCAAAGTTCAGAAAACGACTCTGGAGGCCGATATGGCCTTAGCCAACGCCGAGTTGGCGGCAGCTATGGCGGTTGACAAGACCTATTCCCCCAATGTTCACGCCGCCATTGACCATTTTCATCATGCGATGGGTGCCTTGCAGAAAGCTACGGTCGAGCATGTGTTTGCAATGCGCGCCATTTTAACGCCACAGCAAGCGGTGATTTTTGACACTCAAGTGCGTGGCGCTTTGCTGGCTTCCAGCCCAACAGGCAAAAATGGTCAACTCAAGCGCTAGTCCAACTTCGTCGCAGGGTGAGGACCGCACGTCGTGCGCACAAGCAGCGGCGGGTGATCGCTTAGCCTATGGCGCGTTGATGCGTCGCTGGCAGACGCCATTATGGCGATTGGCGCGGCGTTACACGGGCGACGCGGGTGAGGCCGAAGAGATCGTGCAAACGGTATTTGTAGCGTTCTGGCAAAGGCTAACAGATAAGGGACCACCCGACACGGTAGGAGCATTCCTGCGACGAGCAACATTGAATGCGTGTCGCGATTGGTCACGGCGGCGTGCTGTACGAGCGTTTTTCTTTCGCGCAAGTTCGCTCGATGGACGCGAAGACATTGCCATTATACCGCCTGAAGCCACCCAACGGGACGAGGCGCTTGTGACTTTAGATATGATGATCGCGGGCTTGCCGCGCAGCTTGAAGGAGCCTTTAATTTTGTGCGCGATCGAAGGTCAAAGCCATAAGGAAGCAGGCGTGATATTAAGCCTCACGCCAAAGGCAGTTGAAACACGGATTGCGCGGGCTAAAAAGTTGCTGTTGAAACTCTGGCCCGATAGGTCGCCTATTTGAGGGAAACAGGCTGAATGTGCGTCTTGACAAGTATGAGTTAGAAAGTTGCCGCTAGCATGACGCTACATCATCACTTGCAGACCGCGCTGACCAGTGTCGCAGCGCTGCTGATGCTGACAGGCTGTGCAAGCCTGCCTGTTGGCGAAACGGCTTCGCTGAGTACGCGTATTGAGCAGACGACAGGTGCGAGGCCGAGCATCGGAACCGCAAATACAGCGGAAGCTAAGGCGCGTATAGACGCTCTCTTGTCTGAGCCGTTGACACCAGAAACGGCGGCCCAAATCGCCATCGCATCCAATCCCCGCGTTGTGATGGCATTTGCGCAATTGGGTATCGCGCGCGCTGATTTTCTGGACGGGGCTTTACCCGCCAATCCCATGATACACGCCGCGCGATTGGCACCCAAAGCCCCAGAGGCCGACATTTTGACCTATGGTTTCGGCTTTGACCTATTGTCGCTACTCACCTTACCCGCCCGCCGAAGCGCCGCAACTGGTGGGTGGGAGGCGGCAAAAGCGCGTGTTGTGGGTGAGACTTTAACGGTTGCGGGCACTGCGCGCCTTGCGATGATCGACTATATTGCCGGCTACCAGAATCTGGATTTGATGCGCCAAGCCAATGAAGCATCGGCGGCCGCACTTGTGGCAGCAGAGGCCATATTTGCGGCGGGCAATAGCCCCCAGATGGATGTGGACCGAGAACGCTTGTTTGCCGGCGAGATGGCGATCGTTCTCAAGCAAGCTCAGGCCAATCTCGTTCCGGCACGCGAGCGGGTCAATGTGGCGCTAGGCTTGACCGCAAACTTGCGCGCCAACTGGAGTACCATCGCGCGCCTGCCAGCGCCGCCAAACCAAGCCATCAATGTCGATACGATTGAGAGGGACGTGGTGGCCGCTAGCACTGACCTGGCAGCGGCCACGGGCATGTTGCGCGCAGCAAAAGCGATGCGCGGAGCCTCGGGCGCATCATCCATTCTGCCGGGGTTGGAACTATCAGGCGAGCGTGAGCGTGATGGCGTTTGGAAGCGCGGCTTTGGATTGGGTGTGGGTTTACCGATCTTTGACTTGGGTGGCAGCACGCGGCTGCGCGCTCAAAGCCAGCAACAAGTGGCGGAGGCTGGTCTTACCAGTCTGGATCAAGAAATTCGCGCGCAAGCGAGATCGGACGCTGCTATGGCTGAGGCCACGCGCCAAATCGCGATTGAGCGCCGCGAGGTGATGTTGCCGCTGTCAGCTCAGGTCTTCAGTGGCGCGCAGCTGAACTTTAACGCCATGCAAATGGGCATTTTCCAATTGCTGGAAGCCAAGCGAATGCGACTTGATGCCGGGCGCGCGTCCATCAATGCCACACGCGATTATTGGATCGCCCGTGCCAATCTTGACCTGTTGCTTCAAGGAGGCCGTGGGGCAGCCGCAAGTATAAGCGCTACAAGCGATATGTCCAAACCCGCCGCTGGCCATTAAGGGAAAACCCATGACACACCTAATCGCCTGCCCCGCCGCATCATCGCTCAATCGGCGCAGTGCAACGAAAGCCATCATGGCGGGGGGTGTTCTAGCACCACTTTTGCCAAAGCTGGTCTATGCAAAAGGTGCGCATGCAACCAGTGTGCCCCATCCGGGCAATTATTCACCCGGTCGCCCGAATGTGGATTATCAGCCGACCGACATCCCAAACGGTTATAAGTTGCCGTTCATTATCAAGGACGGGGTGAAGATATTTGAGATCGTGATCGACGAGTTTGATCATGAATTCATGCCAGGCCTAAACGCCCGCGTTTGGGGCTTTAACGGAGCAGGTGCGGGGGCTGCTATCGAGGCGGTTGAGGGCGATAAAGTTCGCATTTATGTTACCAATAAATTGCGCGCGCCGACCTCGGTCCATTGGCATGGCTTTATTCTGCCATCAGGCATGGACGGGGTTGGCGGTTTGTCCCAGCCCAATATTCCACCTGGCGAGACTTGGGTCTATGAGTTTCCGCTCGTGCAATATGGCACGCAGATGTTTCATGCCCATCATGACGAGATGGCGCAAATGGGCCTTGGTCTCACGGGCATGTTCATCATT
>JAYSRI010000172.1:0-4433 GCA_043721175.1 Alphaproteobacteria bacterium | reverse complement strand
GCGGCTGGTTCTCGTTGATGACGCGTTCGCGCGATGCAACGGCGATTTATAACAAAGCCATCGCGCGCGGCTGGACCGCCTATAACAGCCCACAACAGTTTTCATTTGGCGGCGTGGCCCTCAAAAACGTCGTGATACGTGGCCCCGATGGCGTCAATGTCGCCATTTACGAGCGCCTTTCTCCCAAGCTGGAAGGCTGGGAGACCATAACCGGCATCAGCCGCGTGTTTAACGTCATGACCATGGTGAAAGACTTTGAGGCCGAGCGGAAGTTCTTCCAAGATGGGCTTGGCTTTGGTGCTTGGTTTGTCGGCAATTACGAAGATCAAGTGCCGGTCGCGACCAATTTTGGTCTTCCCGTCAATCTCTCAACGTCCATCCCCCGCCGGTCAGGCATATTGTGGGAAAGCCAAGGCGAGGACGGGCGCGTCGAGATCATGCGCTTTGTTGCCCTGGAGGGGGTAGATCAAAGCCCGCGCGCCAATTTTGCCAATCTTGGCATCGTGTCTATCCGCATCCCCGTTGCGAACTTAGCCGCTTGGAGCGCCCGTGCACGCACCTCCGGCATTGTTGTCAACACCAGCGCCACGCCTGTGCGGCTGCCGCCTTACGGGATGGTCCGCCATGCCTGGGTTCAATCGCCCGGTGGCGAAATCGTTGAAGCATTTGAAGTCGTGCGCTGAGCGGCGCGTTTCGCAGCCCGCCCTGCCCGCCACTTAAGCCCGTAATATCCGGCTGGCACCAGCACCAAGCCAAACGGCAGGATCGCCGCCAAAAGTGTAATTAAAGACGCTAGACTGCCTGCCATGACACCAAAAAATCCTGTAATGGCGTCAACCAGCGGCTTAAACGTACCCCCGCCCACGGCAATTTGCCGCGATTGGTAGGCGAGGTCCATGGTCGACATATTGACCCGCGCCCGCATCACCGACAAATTGCTTTCAAAACTATCAATCTCGCCTTGAACCCGCGCCAATTCGCGCTCGGCCTCCAGCAAGTCTGACAATTTTCCCGGACGGCTGGCAATCAGCGCTTCAATCCGCGTCCGCAATGATTTTAGCGCGCGCAGGCGGGCTTCTGAATCTGTGATTGATCGAGTGAGGTCTTCGCTAGTGACGCCTTGCGCCTCAACTTTTCCATTCGCTGACTTGGCGTCGTTGTCGAGGCCCGAGCGAAATGTGCCAAGCCAAGCTGGTGTCGCACGGATGCTGAGATTGGCTGTGACGCTATCACCCTCTTTCTGACTTGACGCGTTCACCACTTGGCAAAGTGCTGGCCCTGCTGACACGCAGCGCGCTTCATGTGCCTTCATCGCTTTGGTTACATTGTCGGCGGGCAACGAGAGCGTGGCACTATAGGAATACGCCAGCAACAGAGCTGTTGTCGTTGTCGGGGTACCTGTGGGCGGTGCGGGTGCGGGCGGTTCGCCAGGAGGCGGCGGAGGCGGAGGCGGTGGTGGTGGCGACGAAGACGGCGCGGGGGCCGATGCGACCATAACAGCATCACCTGAAACACTAGGAGCAACGGCCTCGGCACTAGCTTGCGAGGCCCGAACCACGTTCATGCTTTCCACAGTTTCGGTTTTTTGTGCCGCCCCCTGACCACAAGAACTAGCCCCCGCACTCAAAGCCGCGACACAAAGAATTGCCGAATACTTCGCCATTGAAATTCCCTAACCCTTATACGTTGCTGAAGGTCACTCAGCCCTACGGCAAAAGCAAGGCATTTTTTCGCAAATACGCTTGATAACTATCCTGTTTATGCAAGGGCCCGCTTTTGCAAAGGTCAGTCACTTTCTAAAAAAAAGGCGTGCGCTTGCTGTCTCAGCCATCTTTCGTTGCGCGTTCCAACCATCTACACCATTGTTAACGGCCCGCTAGTGGCACGCTCAAAAGCTCTCACGGGGAGATTTCATGACTGATATCGACAGCTTCCGCACCTCAACACGCGCTTGGCTTGAAGCCAATTGCCCCCCATCCATGCGCACGCCTATGCCGGAAAGCGAAGTCGTCTGGGGCGGTCGCAATGCACACTTCAAAAACCCGGAAGCCAAAACATGGCTTGAGGCCATGGCTTCCAAAGGCTGGACTGCGCCAATGTGGCCGACCGAATTTGGCGGCGGCGGCCTGGCCGGGGACGAAAACCGTGTGCTGCAAGACGAGTTGCGCACCATTCGTGCTCGCCCGGCCATCATGTCGTTTGGTATCTGGATGTTTGGCCCTGTGATCCTCGAATTTGGCACCCAAGCGCAAAAGGAAGCCTATTTACCCGATATGGTGCACGGCCGGACATGGTGGTGCCAAGGCTATTCAGAGCCCGGTGCCGGATCAGATTTGGCGGGGCTTCAGACCAAAGCAGTCGAAGATGGCGATAGCTTCGTCGTCAATGGGCAAAAGGTCTGGACGTCTTACGCCAATCACGCTGACATGATGTTGTGCCTAGTCCGCACCCACCCGACTGCACCCAAGCATGAAGGCATTTCGGTGTTGCTGTTTGATATGAAAACGCCCGGCATTGAGACGCGCCCAATCAAACTGATTTCTGGTTCGTCACCGTTTTGCGAGACATTTCTCACTGACGTGCGCGTGCCAAAAGACCAGATGCTTGGTCCTAGAAACCGTGGCTGGGATGTAGCAAAGCGTATCCTGCAATATGAGCGCACCAATATTTCCGCGTCCGGTTTTGGTGCTGGCGCCGGCCTTGATTTGGTCGAGGCGGCCAAAGAGGCTGTGGGCGTTGAACATGGAAAACTCGCCAACTCAGACTTGCGTTCGCGCATCACACGCCAGCGCATGTATGAAAAGGCCTTCCATCTCACCATGGCACGGGGCCAGGACGAGGCCAAAGCAGGCGGCGAAGTCAGTCATTATGCCTCAGTCTTGAAGATTGCTGCTGCGAAGCTCAATCAGGATAAAACCGAACTCATGGTCGAAGCGTTGGGCATGGACGGTCTTGGCTGGGAAGGCGAAGGATATTCGTCCGGCGCGCTGAAAGCCACACGCGATTGGCTGCGTGCCAAAGCCAACTCGATTGAGGGCGGCACGTCTGAAGTCAATCTCAACATCGTTGCCAAGCGCGTGCTTGGCCTGCGCGATCACCAATAGGAGCTGGCCATCATGACTTTTGCTTTGAATGAAGACCAAATCCTGCTGAAAGACACTGCCGATGGCTTTTTTGCCGACAAGGCACCTGTCAGCGCGTTTCGCAAACTGCGCGATACCAAAGCTACCCTTGATCCTGCATTATGGGAAGAAATTGGCGCGATGGGCTTTGCGGGGGCTTTGATCGGCGAAGACCAAGGCGGTACTGCTATGGGCTATCGGGCACTTGCAATGGTGTTAGAGGCCCAATCCAAAGGACTGGGTGCATCACCGCTGTTACAAACCGGCTGGATTGCGTCTCAAGCGCTTTATATGTTTGGTGACGCGGATCAGGTTGCGACATATTTGCCCAAGATTGCGGCCGGCGAGGTTTCATTCGCTTTGGCTTGGGATGAAGGACCTCATCACAAGGTAGGCCTCCCCATTGCTCGGTTTGAGAACAGCAAAGTCAATGGCTCCAAGCGCTTTGTGCCCGATGGCACCCATGCCGACATGTTGTTGGTCGCTGTCTCCTGCGAAGGCGGGACAGGATTAGCGTTAGTTGAAGCAGGCGCACAGGGTGTTTCTCGCAAGGCCCTCAGTAGCGTTGACGCCCGCGATTTAGCTGACATCAACTTTGATAATGCCCCTGCCATACTGTTGGGCGGCAAGGGCCACGACCAACGCCATGTCGATGGTCTATTAGATAGTGCCCGCATGGCAGTTGTCGCCGAGATGTTAGGACTAACGGCGGCAGCCTACGAGATGACGCTGGACTATCTCAAAACCCGCACCCAATTTGGACAGCTGATTGGCAGCTTCCAGGCTCTACAGCATCGCGCCAGTGCCATGTTGGTCGAGATGGAGTTGACACGTTCATGTGTGATCGCAGCTTTTGATGCGCTTGAGAAAGCGTCGATTGGTCAATTGGACGGCACCAAACTAGCCGCCGCAGTGTCCTTAGCAAAAGCCCGCACAGGCGATACGATGCATCTTGTCACCAATGAAACCATTCAAATGCACGGCGGTATCGGCATGACTGACGCCCACGATAGCGGATTTTACCTCAAACGCGCCCGCGTTCTGGAAGCGATGTACGGCTCAAGCGCATTTCACCGCGACCGTTGGGCGGGTCTGAACGGGTACTAGATCGCCGTGCTTCATTTATGAAGCACATCAGGTCGATCTAGCACTTTAAGATAAAGCATACGTGGCCCAAGAAAATCTGTTTCAGATTTTGCGCGCGATGCTCTAGCGATGAAAGGACAGCACCTACCGCACCTTGCCCAACGCCAAAGCCAGAGCAAAACCGATCCCGCCGCCCCATAGAATAAATCCCGCAGCAGCGATCAA
>JAYSRI010000171.1:0-4433 GCA_043721175.1 Alphaproteobacteria bacterium | reverse complement strand
TATATGATTTGGCAAGACATTTTAGTGGAGTTACGGCGATTTGAACTTTGCCTTTGTTGAGAATGCCAATAAACCACGCCTATGAGCGATCAAAATATCCCAATAGCCGTTACAATTTACACTGACGGCGCGTGCTCGGGAAATCCTGGCCCCGGCGGCTGGGGCGCAATCCTAACTTTCGGGGCCACTGAAAAGGAGCTGTTTGGTGGCGACAAAGCGACCACCAACAACCGCATGGAACTGATGGGGGCCATCGCGGCGCTAGAAAGCCTCACCCGCCCCTGCCCTGTGGTGCTTTATACCGACAGCCAGTATGTGCAAAAAGGCATCAAGGAATGGATACACGGCTGGAAAAAGCGCGGCTGGAAAAAGGCCGACGGCAAGCCCGTCATCAATTCCGACCTCTGGCAACGCCTTGACCTCGCCGCCAAGCCCCACAAGGTAGACTGGCGCTGGGTACGCGGGCATAGCGGCGACCCAATGAATGAGCGCGCCGATGGGCTGGCGCGCAAGGGGACGGCGAGTGTGCGGTAACAACTATTTCAACATCACATAACTGGCCGACCAATTGATCGGATCATCCCGGTTATTGTCTTGCCAAGATATCGCATCGGGACTTGGGCTGGCGCGACCAATATCGCCGTTCAGATGCACGCCAAACGCCAATAAGGGTCGAGGTTCATTTGTGAATTGGAGATCAAATGCTGTTAGTAAAATGCGGTCTGTATTGGGGGCGCCGCTGCGAATATTTGCAATGGCGCGCTCGGCTGTACCTGGCGTGCCCAAAACGCCGCCGCCAAAAGGGCTTGGACCAGTTGTAGCAATTGTGCGGTTTGACGCACTTTTGCGGTCCACAATATACTCGGAAGTTCCCAGCTTTTTCAGATAATTATTGGGAACCCAAACGTAATGAACAAAAACCTGTATTGGCGTACCGGGCCTGTGGGTCTCAAAATTCACAAAAATGCGGGGCGGAGCATTGACGCGCGCTTCTGAGATAGCAGGCTGGGTGCTTACGCTAAGGCGCGACACATTGAGCTCACCTGTATCAAAATTATTAACGCTATTGGTGGCTCTGATTTGAAAGCCGCTCAGCACCAGATAGTGCCACGCAGGGCCATTGGGCAACGTAAAGGCGATATCGTTGTTAGCGGTAAAATCGCCACTAACGACGCCCCCCGTCGCCCCCGGTATTGTCCACCAAGATGCCGCCGCATCAACGGGATCATCGGCACTTCTGCCGTCAGCAAGATAGATATGAGCTTGGCCTTCGCCAACAGGATGCACGCCCAAAAGGCGCTGGGCATGATTGCCATTCTGATAGGCAACCATGAATGACGAGAGAGCTGAATTAAGTGCCAACGGCCCTTCAGCACGTATCCCCCAAGGGGAACCATTTGAAACGCGGGCCGTGGCTTTCACGGCGGGTCGCAGGACATGGCCAAGATCGGTCGTTCTGTCGATCGGCAACTGCTTGGCAACACTAGCCGGGAATGGCTGGGCAGAAATGTTGTGCCCGACCAGATTTATAAGCGGAATCGCTAGAGTTACACTGGCGAAAAGTAAAGAGAGACGCTTACCCATTTGAGTTTTCCTTTTACCCAAAGCCTGCGGCGCGGCTGAGTGAGATGCAGTTACTGGAGGTGCTTGCTTTTTTACAATCTTAATGGAGCCCGGAGCGTCGCCCGCACAATCTGAAACAGATTTTCTCGGGCCACGCATGCTCCAATCTAAAGTGCTAGATCGATCTGATGTGCTTCATCAATGAAGCACGGCGATCTAGTGCTGGTTCAACGCCGTACCGCTACACGATTTCGGGTTGATCCAAGCCAAGCCCGAATTGTATCATTGTTGATCATAAACGCGTTATTGGCAAAAACGCGGTCATCGTTGCAAGGCTGACCATCGATTAAAATGTCAGGGTCATAACCAATATTAGCGCTGACTTCCCCGCCAAATTCAAACGTATCGAATGGCATGGTCGTGGACAGACCATTGTAAATTCTTGATGCGCCACCGCTGAGTTCTGCGATTGAGCCAAGGTTCAGGTTTGTTCGAGCGTTGGTGTTGCCGTTGGTTAAAACAGCAGAGACGCCCGCTTGACGCGGATCACTTACAAAACTGCCTGTGCCAATGTTCTTGACTTCAACTGACACCGAAACAACGCTACGTGTCGGTCCTGATCGGGTCAGAATAATCTGGGTGATCGCGAGGTCTGGCAGGCAAACAACCGGTCGAGGCATTTTATCGCTAACACCCTTGGGCAAAATTGAAGGATTGACCAAGGCCGGATCAATCGTTTGTGCTGTTGGAGCTGCTGGGGGAGCGGCAAGAGCAATCGTGGCCAAGCCGGCAAAAAGCACAGCTGAACCCAAAACAACAAATTTCGACATAACAAACTCGCTTTCAACACTATGAACCGTTGAATTGCTTCAACAGCACAAAAACTTTGTCCCACACCCAAAGAAAGGCTGAAAAACCCAATTGTGCCATCCCCAGATTTGGGGATAGCCAAATGAAATGTGTTGAAATTGTAGGGGCACCGCTTTGCCCAATCGCAGCCGGACGGGCTTTCAAAACCCGACCACAATACTGCTGAACGTCAACGCCGATCAGAATTACCCGTCGCCGATGATGCGCTTACCTAGTAACGAGTTTGAAACGCGCGATCGGGAGCATACTTTGCCCCCTAAAACGTCACAACCGACCGTATGCTCTTGCCACTATGCATCAGATCAAACGCGGTGTTGATGTTATCTAGCGGCATCACGTGGGTGATCAGATCGTCGATGTTGATCTTGCCGTCCATGTACCAATCGACGATCTTAGGCACGTCGGTACGTCCGCGTGCGCCGCCAAAGGCAGAGCCTTTCCAGACGCGGCCTGTGACCAATTGAAACGGCCGTGTTGAGATTTCAGCACCCGATGGGGCCACCCCGATGATGATGCTCTCGCCCCAACCCCGGTGACAACATTCCAGCGATTGGCGCATGGTGGTTGTGTTGCCGATGCACTCAAACGAGAAGTCTGCGCCCCCGCCCGTGATGTCAACAATCGCCTCCACAACTTTGTCGCCGCCGATCTCACTTGGATTGACAAAGTGGGTCATGCCGAACTTGCGCGCCATTTCGACTTTGGATGGGTTGATATCGACGCCGATGATCTTGTCTGCACCCACCATGCGCGCGCCTTGAATGACGTTGAGGCCGATGCCGCCAAGGCCAAATACTACAACGTTAGCACCTGCCCACACTTTGGCGGTCCAAACTACGGCCCCTATGCCCGTTGTGACGCCGCAGCCAATGTAGCAAATCTTGTCAAACGGCGCGTCCTCGCGCACTTTAGCCACCGCTATTTCAGGCATGACGGAGAAATTGGAAAAGGTCGAACAGCCCATATAATGAAATACGTCTTTGCCGCGCACTCTAAACCGACTGGTCGCATCGGGCATAAGCCCCTGCCCTTGCGTGGCGCGGATCGAGGTACAAAGGTTGGAGCGCTGTGACAGGCATGTTTTGCAACCACGGCATTCGGGCGTATAAAGCGGGATCACATGATCGCCCGGCTTAACGCTTATCACGCCCGCACCGATTTCTCTGACGATGCCAGCCCCTTCATGGCCCAAGATAGCGGGGAACTTGCCTTCGGAGTCGAGACCTGACAGCGTGTAAGCATCGGTATGACACACGCCGGTCGCCATCATCTCAACCAAAACCTCGCCAGCCTTAGGCCCCTCGACGTTCACTTCTTCGATGGTCAAAGGCTTGTTGGCTTCCCAAGCGACGGCGGCACGTGATTTCATGGGGTGGATGTCCTTCTGGGGGGGCTATTTTGCATTGAGCCGTTGGTCGATTTTGTCGATGTCAGCGTAGGCCAATAACAATACGCCCGTGCTTTCCGCCAGCGCCAGTGCTGATTTGGTGAAGACGCCTGTTGTGATGACAGCTACTTTGTCTAACCCATAATGTTGCTTGCCGCCAAACGCTTCTTGAATGGCAGAGTTGGAGACGTTTCCCGTGTAAAGCTTGCATTGCAATCCGAGCCTTAGCCCGTTTTTGGTGGCGACCACATCAATTCCCTGATCGCCTGACGCTTTAGTCACACTCGCCTTCCATCCCATCTCAGCCATTCGATCTCGCACCAGCTCTTCAAATTCAAGTCCAGTAGTCGGCATGGTTTGCTGCTTGGTAACGATATTGCGGTGCTCGATGGAGTCCACGATGTACTCATGTATTTGTTCACAGAATGGGCCAAACTTATAGGGTAGCTTCACACTTTTGAGAAATTCAGTGGTGACAAGTTTAGGCCGTGTGGACGAGTTTGATCAGGCATATTGCGGTGGCGATACTGACGATGGAGCGGTAATTGCGCTCGGTTTTCTCGCAGCGCAACGCGACGCGCTTGAAGCGTTTGAGCTTGCCAAAGCCGTGTTC
>JAYSRI010000170.1:0-1790 GCA_043721175.1 Alphaproteobacteria bacterium | reverse complement strand
CGTGCTGTTTGCGCTTTGTTGCCCCACTCTTTCGATCACGCCGTGAACTCGGCGCAGTGACGTCAAAATAGTACGCTGCTTGAGAGATGTTCATTCGCAACAGCGCTTCCTTGCCCAGTTCAACAGATTCAAAGGGTCGCTCCGCTTTCAATCCCAGTGCCTCTATTACCTTGGTTGCGACAGCGCGCGCCAGCGGCGGGGGAACTGCGTTGCCAATTTGCCGTGCGCCGTGCCATTTGGTGTCGTTGAACCGAAACCAGTCGGGAAAACCGTGCAGGCGCGCCATTTCACGGACTGTGACGCAGCGTGCATAGCAATAGTGTATTGGGCGCGGGCTTGTGAATGCCCCACGCGCGCCATCGGTTCCCGCGCGCAAAGTGTTGCTCAGGCCGGTCGCAGGTAAACGAAAAAATCTTGAAATAGGCTCTACTTCGCCGCCCCGGGTTTCAGCAAATCGGCGGCGGGAGATAACACTGTGATTAGTTCGTGCGCTGGAAGTGAGAAGCTGAGGATTCCAAATACGGACATTGCCAAAATGCCAAGCATCGTTGGAAAGCGTGCGCATTTCCTGAGCATAGGCGCTGGCCGCACCCCATTCCGAAGTTGACACTTCGTCACTGTTTATGAGGACATCAAATTTCTCGGCATTTGGCAGATCGCCCAGTGCATCATGCACAGTTGGCCCGATTGGCAACGTTAAGAGGGATTTTCCTCGTCCATCAGCAGCTCTTGTCGTTGTCGCAGGATAATGGGGTAAATTTCGACCCCGCTTCGCGCCAAACAGAATCAACCGATCTCTATGCTGAGGCGTAGCAAAATCAGCCGCGTCAAGCACCTTCCAAGGCAGCCGGATATCATAGCCCATGCTTTGCGCCAGCAAGATAAACTCGTCGAGGAACTGACGATGTTTGCCAACTGTCAGACCCTTCACATTTTCAAAGACGAAACAGGTCGCATCGAGTTCGACAACGATCCGCATGAAATCTTTAACCAACGCGTTTCTAGGATCATCAAAAGCGCGCTGCCCGATAAGCGAGAAACCCTGGCAAGGCGCGCCGCCGAAAACGACATCAACCTTTCGGGTGCCGATACCCGCCGCACTTCGAATGTGTGTGCCGGACAAGCCCTCCACGGATCGAGGAAGTACAGCGCAATGCGGGAAGTTATACTCGTGGACGGCACAGTGTACCGGGTCAATTTCGACCGCTGCAACAATGTCAAAGCCAGCCTGCTCAAAGCCCAGACTCATACCACCCGCACCTGCGAAAAGGTCTATTCCGATGGGCCGTCTCATTCCAACTTCGTCCAAAAAATATCGTGTAGTGACTAGCTAGCACCGCGAACGAAGATTGTTTAGCAATAAATTCTGTGCCGAAACTTTGATTGCTATTATTGCGCCAAAAGCAATTTGAGAGAGATCCCATGTAGTGCATTCCTGTGTAAATACTGGCCGTTCATCTTCCCCTACTTTATCCCGTCCCGCGTTTCAGCAATACCGGCCGCCCAAAAAAACCACTGTCCCTCATAGCGATTTTCTGGTTCAAACTCGCGAGTGGGAACCAAACATAGTGCGTCTACTCACACACATGTTATTGCGCCAATAGCAGGTCACCCAAAAAAAGGCCCGGCGTTATGGTGCGCCAGGTTTCCCCGGTAACACCATAACGCCAAGCCTCTTTAGACTTGTGGGAGTGGTCGCTTAGAAGCCGAACTTCGCGCCAAAGCGGAAGATCCGGCCGAAGGGATTGCCGATGAACGGATCGTAGCTGACCTCAAGCCGTGCTGCCGAA